>JAUHXN010000020.1 GCA_030426865.1 bacterium
GGTCTTTGTGGATTAGGGAAATCTTGTGCTACTTGTGGATCATAGTCTCTATACTCTACAAATGGCGCAGTTTGTAATATATTCATATCATTGTAAACTATTGTATCACGACCGATATGGAAATATGTGAAGTTTAAGTTTGAAGCTGGCTCATTTTGATTAAGTACAGCTTTAAATCTTACATACATCAATACATCAAAATCTTGGAATTGTAAACTAGTATTAGGTAATGGTTTATTACTACTAGCTGTAATTACAACTGCATGACCTCTATTAGAAGTAGTAGGAGATGCATTGATATGTGTATAGTACGACTTGTCAACTACATCACTCCAATTAATTTGGAAACCTTTTGCCAAAGGATCTTTAAGTTTTGCTGAATTAGGAGCAAACTTAGGGTGAGTAGTTTCGATACCTACTGGAGTTACTGATGCCGAATCATAAAACAGCTTAAATTGAAAGCTTTTTATAGGAGTTATCGGTAAATCAACAGAGTATCTGCTTTCGTTAACAGCCCATCTGTTATCGATAAATACAGGGACAACGAACTCACGTTCATAATCTGTATTTCTTGGCATTACGATTCTACCATTTTGGAACCATAAATCGTTGTATCCACCTTCTTGACCAGTCAATGAAAGGACAGGAACTTTAGGATATTGTGCAAACGAACTACTAAAGCCTACAATAAACAGCAGGGCTGCAATTGCAAGTGCATTTAGTTTGTTTACGCCCTTTACTATTGTATTATTTCTATACATTAGGACACCTTAAATTATTTATAAAAAATTAATTATTTATTTTCTTTAATATTTCTGTATTGTTACCATCGGTAACTTTAATGAAGTATATACCTTGCTTAAGTAGCTTTGTGTCATATACTTTATTAAAATCACACACTTCAGAATCTATCATCAGACCAGTGTAATTATACACTTCTACAGTTAATCGCTTACCTTGACTTCTAATAACACCGTTATTATAAACTAAATCATCAACTTTGTTAACAGAAGCTATTATTACAGTATCTTTAGTTTCAAGATTACTTATTTCAAAAGAACTTTCAGGAAAATTTGTAGCGCATATACATTCTGTATTTTCTACTGTTTCCATCGTTATATTTACAAGAGCTGAATCCTTTTTATTTGAAGTAATATTCAATTTGAAACTAAGTTCTTCACTGTCAACTATCTTCAAGTCTATCAAATAACTGTTATGTTCTTCTTTTGTTACTTTTTCGACTAAAATTGAATTATTCCCAATAACTTCAGATAGATTTAAACTATCTTCATCAATAGTTACTCTTGTCTGCCAATAATCTAATGATTCCATTATACCTAAGTCAACATTAACATCAATTGATATTGAACTATCAGACTTTATATACCTTTCAGAATCATCAATGATAAAACCTAACTTTCTTTCTGGTTTATCAGCTATTATTCCTTTTATACTGATATTATTTATAGTATCAACTTCTCCTTTGAAACCATCAATTGGGTAGAAGTATTTTACTTTAAATTCAGCATCTTCATCACAGTCTCCGACAAAAGTTCCGCCGAAAGCTACTAATGGATAATCACCACTAACTGGGTTAGGGAATGCGTCGAAACTAACATATCCTTCCATTATTATCTCACCACGTTCTTTATCGTATGTAGTATTTTTAAATTTAAAGAACTGAGACATAGTATTAGTGTACAACTGTTGGTTCATCTGTACTACGTCTGGGTTGTATTCTATTACTATCTCGAATCCAACCAAAGAATCTGATTTTACTATTGTACCTAATGAAGGCGCAATGATAACATCTTTTTGGAATACCTTACCACATAAATCAATTGGATTCATATCCAAGAGGTCTAAGTTGTAAGTTTTTGACTCTGCTATGGAGTTACTTATCAGAAGTAACCCCAAAGCAAAAATCAAATATATTCTAGAACGAATCATTATTATCTATTGATAATAACTTTTTGAACTTTATTTACATTGTTTCCTTCTAATTTCAAGAAGTAAACACCAGAACTAAGTTCATTACCATAGAAATCATTCGCAGACCAAGATCTTTGAATAGACTCGCCACCTCTTAACTCTTCATTGAATACAGTAGCTACTTTGTTACCAACAGCATCGTATACTGAAAGTGAGTAAAGACCACTATTCTCTACAGCAACAGTGTAAGAAGTATTACCACTTACATAAGGATTTGTAGAAAGAGAAAGACTAGCATTAACAACGTCAGAAGCTTCTACTATAGAACCTACATTTTTGTCGTTAACTCTGATATTGTTTAATTCTAAATTTCCATTCAGATTAGTAACGTCAACATACAATACTGGTTCAGATGAAGTAAATTCACCTGCACTTGCAAAGTAAACACTATTAGTTGAGTTGTTAGCTAATTTTATATCGTTATCTATGTTCATTTCAACATTTTCAACTGTTCCATTCACATCAAAAGAGAATGACAATGGACCAACGTGATTGTTGTTGATATAAACTGGGATACTTGTAACACCATTATGAATTACTTTTTCGCCTAATACGATGTTATCAGCAAACATTTCTGCTTTTTTACCTTTGAATACAACTGTATCGTGAACCCAAGGTAATTCAGGAACTGAAGCAGATAAGTAAGTCATAATAACTGCAGCATCGTGTTCATTTACTTGATAAAATACTTTCTTCAATGAAGTAACTTCAGAAGGAAGATCATCAAAATAGTTCATGCTACGAGTAGTAACTTCAACTTTTTGTAATTGATTAGGACCAATAGTTCTGTAGAAGTATCTACCATTGTGATTCACATCACCGTGATATGCAGCTCTTCTTCTTACACTATCCAATGGAACTTGAGTAGCCATAGATCTTAAAATCAATCTTACATCATTAAAAGTAACGTATCTATTTTGTGGCAAATTAAAGTGTCTTTCTGCAGGAGTTTTAGAGAAATCAACATCTCCGTCACCCCAAAATTCTTCTACATTCAAAGTTTTTTGAGCAGTGAAAAGAATTCTATAGTTAGAAGCACCAGATGGCTGCCATGCGTTTGATAGATTAGTACTGTCAGTTGCTTCTGGAACTACACAGTAAGTACTATCATTTGGATTGTCAGTACAAGGCCATAGACCATTTAAAAAGTCATCAAATTCACCTTTAATACCTACTGAAGCACCTCTAGTGATAACTTCTGTTTCTGTAGTTAAAGTATTACCACCGATTTGACCGTAAGCGAATTCTATATCACCTTGAGGTGTAGCATCGTCATCAGACTTGTATAGAATAACTTGGAAATCAGCAATACTTGATGGCTTAGTTTTGTCCATTATGTTCAAATCTCTCCACTCGATAGTAAGCTTATCAGCTTCTCTCTTGTAGATAATTCTCGTACGAGTGTACAATTGTAACGCTTCTATATCAGTTCTGTAAACGTGATCACCCCAGAAAGGAGCTAATACATTTTGCTGATAAGTAGAAGGCAAATCTTTAAACAAACCAGTCGGGTTTGCTTGTTTCAAAAAGTTAGGACTGTCAAATGTAACAAAACCATTTACACAGATCCATAATTCTGTATATACCTCACCATTATACTCAAAAGGGAAGCCAATGCTAATTTTAGCATATCCGTCATCCGCATCTTGAATAGCAGGTGGTTTGATAAAATCTACAGCATCAAGTATAGTACCACCAACGATAGGCTCGTAGTTCTTTTGTACTAAATGCAGAGATTTGAACTCACCCGGTACATCAGACTTTAGCGTTAAGCTACTAGATAGTGCTATTACAGCAACTGTCATCGCGGCTATTATGCTTTTTGTAAGTCTCATTATAAAACCTCTATTATATTATAAATTATTTTCTTTTTTAATAAATGTGGTACCCTTTTGCAAGGGTACCGCAAGTTTTGTCTTATTTAACAATCATCACTTTGATGAAGTCAGTATTACCATCAGCGTTCATTCTGATACTGTAAGCACCACTACTTAATTCAGAACCAAATCCAGTTCTTGAATTCCAGTTAAGTGTATGTGTACCTGCACCATAGAAATCACTTCCAACGATACCAATAACTTTTCCTACTTCGTCTATTAATTCGAACTCAACATTAGCAGCTTTGTTCAAGTTAAACGTAATCACACTTTCACCATTTACTGGGTTAGGAGAAACGCTTGTAATAGAATTTGTAGTTGTCAATTGTGTATCTTCTACATCACTCATTACATCGTTATAGATAACGAATGCTTTGATTGTTGCATTAGTAATAGTCAAAGTAGCAATGTTACCTTGTATGTCAAATGTAGCGTGAGTAGGAGAAATAGATCTCACAGAAGGATCACTCATCTTGATATGGAAGTAAGAACCATCAGAGATCGGATCTCTTAAATACCAAGTTGAACCTTGTGGATTTCTAGTTGCATCATCTACTGCAGGAATAGTTGTAATATCCCAGCTTACTGTTACAGGGTAGTTAATTGCAGTTTGACCACTTTCACCACCAGCTTGTATTTGAGCTACATAGATTAAATCACTGTTATTACCACTTACAGGATATATACTTCTTAAGATACCATTGATTGTAGGCAATGTCCATCTTGCATCGAATACGTCTTGTTGTGGGTAAGGAGGTAATTCATACTCACAATAGTTGTGGTCTAATTTACCTACATCATCACCATCTCTACCATCACCAGTACTTACATTCGAGTTAGCAACCCCAAATTCTAGAACTTGGAATGCACCGATTGAGTTAGTTACTGTTATAGGAGCAGTAAAGTTAGTTGGATCAGATAATTTCAATCTAAATCTCATGATAGTAGTTTCGCCTTCTGCATCTGTAGCTTTGATTTGTACAGTAATTCTACCGTCAGCATCTACAGGAACGTTAGCGATATCTGCTGTAAAGATTAGATTAACTTTAACTGAATCATTATCAATTGTAGCACCATCTAATATGTATTGGTCTAATTCAACACCTGAAGTCGGTTGCTCTACTACTAGAGTAACTTTCTCTTGAGGAGTTACACTGTTATCTCTTTCGAAATCTTTATCTACAACATAGATAAAGTCATCAGTGCTTAGTGAACTGTTAGGATCAACACAATCTACGTCTGGAGCAAGTGCAAGTTTTGGACCTTGATTAGTTGCTTCTACAGTTAAGTCATATACTCTTAATGCAGGAAGACCATCTTCGTCTGTTACTAATACAATTACTTTCTCATCTTTAAGTGCGTCACCTACTTCAGGAGTACCATATAGTAAACCACTTTCAGGGTTAATTTTTAACCAATCTGGAGTGTATTCACCATTGATACCGTAATCAACACCTTCTTCCCAAACACCAGCTTCATCATAACAAGGATCTTTTGCTATATCGCCTCTTCCACTATAGATTAACTCGAAAGTATGTTCTTGTTGGAAGTTAGGGTCATAAACTTTAATTCCTCTTGCTGTGTCTAGTAATTGGTTGTTATAGTCGAAACCTTCAACAGCATTGTCTAAGTTAGTAGTAGTGATAGTTGGAGCAAAGTTTACAAAAACTTCTAGTTTTTGTTCTAATCTTCCACCATGACCATCATTTACAACGAATACGAATGCAGTATCAGTGTTATATTCATCATTTTGTCTGTTAGATGGCTCAAGTAATGTTTCAACTTCAGCTCTATCAATTCTAACATTCAATTTACCGAAAGTAGTAAAGTCAGCAGCTAAACCATCTTGAGTAGTCTCATCATCATATCTATATAGATACTTATCAGCCATCCAAATTGGTCTTTCTTGATCGATAAATGTATCTATACCACCTTGATCGTTAGTAATAGTTACAGTATCAATAACAACTGTATCACCAGCTGAGATTACTTTATTCATAAATCCATAAGCAGTTCTACCGTATCTGAAATCCCATCCATGTTCTGAAGCCGCAAATGCATCTTCAATCTCGTCATCAGTATTGATGTCGATTTGGAATCTTAGTTTATCAGTTACGTTTGCTTTTAATCTAGGAGTACTTTCGTTTGTTTTACCACAAGTTAATACAGTTGGTACATACTCAGCAATAGTATCTTTAACTGTAACGCCATCAGACTCATATCTGAATAATGTTTCAGCAGTATAGTTCTCATCTAAGTATACAGGTGGTTGATCAACTACGAATAATTCAAATTCGTATTCTGTTTTCCAACCATTAGCACCAGCTATGTCAATAGTATCTTGTTGTAAGTATCTTGCTCTATCTACATCATATGATCCAGCATTGAAGTAAGGACCATAAGTTTCGATAAACTTATCTATTTGTTCTTGTGTAAACAATCCTGATGCAACCATAGAATCTAAAGTTCTATAATGTGGAGGATAGTTAGCCGCAGAAACAGCTACTTTTTCACCACCTGGTACTACATAAGGGTTAACTGGATGACCTTTTAGAACAACATATCCGTTAGCATTATCTTTCATGTTATTAACATTACTAGAATAAATAGTATCTGCTTGTAACCAGTTAGCTAAACCAGAGTTGCTAGGAACATCCCAAGTATATGTTAAATAAGTATAGTTATCAGCATCAGCTAATGCACGAGGATCGTAGAAGTTATTAGAATCTACAGCTGTAATAGCTAAGATACTGTCTCTACCATCTGGGTGATTACCTGGATAAGTTCTATCTTCAGTAACAAATATTCTGTTAGTAAAGTCATCTATATAGATAGTATCCATTTGATTATTAGCTCTCTTAATAGGATCTAATGATGGAACTAACTTCATAATTGTGTCATTTTGTAAATTAACGATGTCACCAGTAAATTCAGGAGGAAGAGTAGCTCTTACTATTTTGAATTCTAAACCATCGTCATAAGCAGCAATTACACCTTCTTTCCACAATACTTGTCTTGATACAACTCTGATAACATCACCAGTATCTACAGGAAGAGCTTCATATCTCTCACCAGCAAAATAAGTAACGATATCTTCAGTTATATTAGAAGGATCATCAATAGCAGGTCTATTACTGTATAAGTCAGAAACTTTACCTAATTGTCTGAAATCAGCTTCATATTTTCTACCTGGTACAGTTGCACCAGCTTCATTATAAGCGTTATCTTCTAATTTAGCTAATAAACTAAATCCAGAACCAAAGTTAAATAAACCTTCAGAAGTTCTTCTGTATAGTGTATTAGGATTTCTGTTAGTAGAATCAGGTACAAACTCAACTCTTGATCTAAATACTTCTCTGTAAGGAGCAGTTTCAGATACCTGTTGTAAGTTAGTTCTGATAAAGTCACCAGTAGTTTCGTTAATTACAAAGAATACTGTTTCGTTTGTAGTTTCAGGTATGTGGTTACTTCTTTCAGCAAAACCATCATAATCTGCATGAGACTCTAAGTATAATGGATACCCGATTGGGTGGTAGAAATTACCATCATTGTCAGGCATAAATTCTGATTGAAGAGCAGTGATATAAGGGAACTTCAAATTACCTTGATCATCTAACAAATCAACACAGTAAGGGTCTCTAGTTGTTCTTCTTACATATTTCCCATCAGAAGGTTGAGACGGAGCTACAAATCTTCTTGTTGAGAATGGAATACCTACTGCAAAGTCTTCGATTGGAGACATAATTCTCTTAGAGTAATCAGCAGTCTTGATATCAGTTCCTTTGTCATATAAGTCATAAATCTTACCAGACATCAATACTTTCTCATTTATACTAGTAGCAGCTGGAGTATTTTCATCACCAGTAGCATTTTGTAATAATATAGGAGTGTAAGTATATTCATCAAATATTGATTCAAATGGACCTTGCTCTAATGGATCAGCAGAGTTTCTTACAAACGGTAATGGAGAAGTATCATCACCAGCAATAAAGAATGTTTCATTCAATGCTAATGGATAACCTAAATCATTAATTACATCAACTGTAACGTTTGCTTGAGTTCTACCCCAGAAGTTACCATTTAGAGGGTTAGTACCGCCAAGACCTAATCCTAAGTTACCAGCTAAAACACCTTTAGTGTTAGGAGCATCAGGTAAACGAACGATAAATCTTGCATTGTTACCATAAACAGAGTTACCTGCTACTGGACCAGTACCAACTGGCAATGGACCTTGCATTTCACCATAAATAACAGCACTTGCTAAATCAGAAGAAGCTTCGTTTGAAGTAATACCACCGTTACCATCTAAAACGATAGGACCAGAAATAGTATTTTGTTCAACTCCAATATCAGATAAAGCAGTGTTAGCTGAAATTAATGATCTTCCAAAGATTAATTTCAAATCAAAGTTATCAGAATAAATTGCAGCACCTGTGTAAGCAGTGTTGTCTAAGATTCTAACACGGTTGAAAGAAACAGAATCAGTTCTGTTTAATTGATTAATATCTGCGTTGTCTAAGATATAAACAGCACCACCAAGTCCAACACCATTTTCAGGTATGTTAGTTCCTGGATGCATTCTAGCTACATCATAGTGACCAGCGTTTGTAGGGTTAACTTCGTTCCAAGTAGCACCACCATCTTCAGTTTTCAATAATGTACCGTAGTCTCCTACTGCATACCCAGTTGAATTACTAGAGAAGTGAATACCTTGTAAACCAAATCTTGTAATGTCTTCCATAAGTGTCCAAGTATCACCACCATCAGTTGTAGCAATTATATCGCCATAAACTGTAGTAATGAAACCTTTAGTAGAAGATGTAAATTCTATGTCAGTTAAGTTAGCAGCTGTACCAGATGCAACTGTATGCCATGAATCACCACCATCAGTTGTAGATAACAATGTACCTTTTTCACCGATGATGAAACCTTTACTTACACTTGTGAAGAAAATTTTGTTTAAGTCATAATTAGGTATTGGAGGAACAACTTCTTCCCATACAGTACCACCATCAGTAGTACGTAGGATTAGTCTGTCATCTCCAACTACGAAACCAGAATTCAAGCTACCATAATACACACCGTTAAGGTTTTGTTGTTGTGGTTGCATTGTACTCCAAGATGCACCAGCATCATGAGATTCGTAAATTAAACCATTGTTTGTAACAGCATATAAATCATTTTGACCTATAGAATAGAAATCATTAAATTGATTTAATGTGTTAGTATTGATATCGAACCAAGTGCTACCCGCATCAGTTGATTTTTTCATGATACCTTGAGCACCAACGATATAACCAGTGTTTGCGTTAACAAATTCAACATCTGTTAATCTGTGATTAGTGTTTGAAGTTGGGTATTCCCAAGTTTCACCACCATTTTTAAACTTCACTATTGTACCAAATAAACCTACAGCATAACCAGTTTGGTCAGATGTATGGTAATTTGATAATAATTGAGTTCTAGTTCTAAATACGCCTTCAGCGAATTGAGTAGCACCAGTACCCATTTCTTCAGCAGCTCTTGCTTCGTAAATAGCTTGGTTACCTTTGAATTGAGTTAACATTCTAGCATCAGGAGGGAAATTAACAATGTCACCATAAGTGAACACGTCATCTCTTGAGCTCATGCCAACTGCAACGTCTCTAGAATCATAAGTAATATTATCTGCATCTGATACAAAGTATCTTCTATTTAAGTTAAAAGGTTCAACCATTGATAATGCACCACCGTTACCATTGTAAACAGTATTACCATTGAATTCAACACCTTTTACTAAGTTCAAATCTCCACCAGCTGAATAAACTGCACCACCACCTCTTAATTGACCAAGGTTTTTGTCAGCTACATTCATACCTACAGTATTATTCAAGAACAATGCTCTTGATAATTGAACTGCTCTTTGGTAGTAAGGAGGATTGCTTGAGATTGGGATTTGGAAGTGTACCGCACCACCAGCATATCCAGCAGTGTTGCCTTCAAATCTGATTGGGAATTTACCACCATAACCGATTAATTCACTTGCATTAATACCACCTGCACCAGTTATAGAACCTTGTCTCTTAGAGTAGATTGCACCACCCCAAGAAATAGCAGAGTTATTATTGAATTGAATATCATAACCATAATCTCTAGTCATCAATAATGCATCAGAACCACCAATAATAGTAGTTAATACTGGGTTAGAGTTACCATCTACATAGATCGCACCACCAGCACCTGATGTGTTACCTTCAAATCTTGTTGGGTTGCTATCACTTTCTCTAGCAGGACCACCTTTTACGAATAGTCTGTTTAAAGAATTCTCAACGAAAATAGCACCACCCATTGAGTATAAACCAGCTACAGAACCAACAGTTTCGTCAGTTAAATATTTTGCAGCAGTTTTATTACCTTGGAATTTACCAGCAACTTGTAATGAAGTATATCTACCAGCGTAGATAGCACCACCACGAGCACCAAAAGAGCTACCATTAGATTGGTAGTTATTAGCTTCGTTACCGTTTGCTTCAAATGTGTCAGGCTTATCAAAATCAACTTGAGTACCATTTACCATGATACTATTGTTAATACCAAAACCAACATCTATTTTTCTGTATTCTTGACCTTCTGTACCTGACATGTAAACAGCACCACCAAAAGCAGTGTTACCGTAAACTTGAGGATACATAGCAGGCTCATTCAATAAATCAGATACGATTTTTACTGGAGGATTACCAACAGTAGTTTGACCGTAGTTTGCTAATTGAACTTTGTTATCAGTGAATTTTAAGTTTCTCATTCTTCCTAAGTAAAGTGCTAGACGACCATCATCATGTGCCATTCTTGCATAATCACTTAATGGCTCAGCTACTGATTCGTCAATTCTGTCAATCGCAGGAATTGGATTGTCTACTACTATTAAAGAAGGAGAACCATCTCTATTAGTTATATTAGGGTTCTTGTTAGATGGGTAAGTACCAACTGCAGCGTTAATCTGATTTCTTGGTATAGTAGCAGGAATTTCAGAAGGAGCTTGTAGTAATTGTAATGCACCACCTCTAAATCTTGCTGTGTTACCAATAAATTCTACATCTAGTAACCAAGTTCTAGAAGAGAAAGTTGTAATCGCACCACCACTACCATTAGTCAACAAGTTAATTTTATTATTAACTGCTGCCCAATTTGAGTTAGGACCACTTTGATTGTAAAGTGGATCGCCATCTACTGTAGTATCTTTTTTGAAATTTTCGAAAGTTGCGTTTCTAAAGAAAGCTGATCTTGCACCAGGAAGGACAATAATGTGTCCCCATTCTACAGAAACATTGTTTATAGGTTGACCTACAAATCTAATAGGTTCTTTAGCTACGTTTACTGATTTGCTACCAAGTCTTGACCAAGGCTTAACATTTAAGTTAACATCATTACCAGGATCTTGGTTTAATCTTGCAGCTACTAACATAATCGCTTCTTCAAATGTAATTATTTCCAAATTTGGATCTGCAATTACAGAAGCAGCGTTTAATGGATCCAACTCAGTTATTTGACGAGTTGTTCTATTCAATACAACATTAAACAAATAGTTATATTTGCTTGGGTGAACTGACTTATCTCTTTCAGTTGTAACATCGATAGTACGAATTACATCTGTAGATGGAGGATTATTTCCATCAAATAAGAAATAATCTAAATCCGCAAAACCCGTCCAGTTGTAAGGATTTTGAGGACTACCAGCTATACCCAATGGATCGATACCATGAGGATTAGCAGTATAAGTTGCTTCTGCAAAACCATCAGCGATGATTCTACCACCAGTCGAATCTATTAATCTCCCATTAGGGTGAAAATAGACAATTGTACCAGGTTCAATTATCAATGTACCGCCAACCACATACTCTCTTTCGACAGTATAGATGGAATCCTTTACAAAGACTCTTACATCACCTGGAGCTATCCTTCCGGATATTTTAACGGTCTTCTGCGCAAATCCTGAACTTGAAGACAGGATAAATGCGAAGGCCATGAGTACGCAAAGACGAATTAATCGTTGCATAATACCTCCAATAAACAAATTATTATTAAAAAATTAACTTTTAGTTTCATTATTATAGTGTTTAATTTTATTCAAATGCTATTAAGCAATTAAATGTTAATCAATTTTTGTGCCAAGCATTGATAATCTGACTTTAGATTTGTTTCCAAACTCCGAATTCTCGCTTAACTCTACTACTGATTGATATATATTTTTTGCGTCATCTTTTTTACCTGCTTGCTCATAGTTCAATGCAGCAAAGTATAAGTATTTAGATTTTAGCACATCTTCTTGTAATTTCTCTGCTGCTTTTTTGTAATTATCTGCTGCACTTTCTAAGTTTCCAGCTTCTTCATCACATAATGCTAATCCAGCATAAGCTCCTGATTGCACTACTTTTGAGTCACTACCACTTGCCTTATCAAAGAATGTTTTTGCTTCAGAGAACTGATTAGAATTTACATACGCATTTCCTGCATATAACGCCGCTAATTTCCCTTCATTAGTATTATCATACTTATTAGCTATGCTAACTAATCCAGTTGCGTCTATACCTAATGAAGTTGTCCCTCCATTGAGCGCTACCGCATAGTTACCAGCATCATATTCAGGTAATATTTTTGATAATGCCATCGCAGCTTCTTGCGTTGACTTTTCTAATTGACTCATTGAGTAATAGTAGTAACCTACTGCTGCCAATACAATTACAACTATTATTCCGAATATTGTTCCGTTCTTTTTAAGCTTTTCTGCTGATTCTTCATCAACTATCTGCTCTGAAAGTTTAGTTCCAATTTTTAATTCTTCTTGTTCTTCCGAATGGGACATTTTATAATCCTTTTATATTCAATTACTTAATTTTATTAAAAATACAACAGACACAATTAAATAATTATGCACACTTTCTATTGTACCTAGCATACAAATATATAACAACAAACCCGAATATCCAATTATTGAATATTCGGGCATTGCATTTTTTCTATTTTATTTTAGTTGTGTGTAATTTTGATATTACAGTGTCAGATTATTTCCACACAAATACATCATTTTGTTTTACACACTTATTTAAAAGTTTAAGCACTCTTCTATTTTGGCTTTAACTTTATCTATATTAATTAGTACCTCATCTTCGTAGCTTTTAGCAAATCCGACTGGACAATCTTCAGAACCTAGTCTCATCACAGGTGCATCTAGATGATTGAATGACTCTTGGCTTATAGTAGATGCTATCTCTCCACCAAATCCACCAGTAAGAGTATCTTCGTGTACTACTACCAATCTATTAGTTTTCTTCACTGACTCTTTTATAATTTCTTTGTCCCAAGGAATCAAAGATCTTAAGTCAATAACTTCGACAGATATACCCTGATCAGCTAATTTTTCAGCTGCAAATAAGCTCATGTGAACTCCAGTACCATAAGTAGCAACTGTAATATCAGTACCTTCTCTTCTTATCTTACCTTTTCCAAACGGTACTACCCAATCTTCATCGCTCACAGGTCCTGCCGCAGCTTTAAAATTATACAAGAACTTTGGTTCCAAGAACATAGTAGGTCCATTAGAACGAATACAATTTCTAAGTAATCCCATTGCATCATCAGCAAATGCTGGTTGAACAACTCTAATACCTGGAATTGATGTAAATACAGCTTCTAAGTTCTGTGAGTGATACAATCCACCTTGTATATATCCACCGCTTGCTAATCTAAGAGTTACATTAGGGCTAAATTGCCCCCTTGTTCTCCAATATTCGTGTGATAACTCTATTAGCTGTTCCATAGCTGGCCAGAAGTAGTCTGCAAACTCAGCTCCTTCAATAACTAATCTGATATCATCTCTATATCTAGAAAATCCATTAGCAGCACCTACTATATTATCTTCGGCTATAGGAGCGTTAAATACTCTTTCTTTACCAAATTCTTCAGGCATTCCTTTTACTACGTTGAATACACCGCCTTTCCCAATATCTTGTCCCCACATAAATGTGTTAGGGTTAGCTCTAAATTCTTGTTTTAGAGTCCTGTTTATTCCTTCTATTAGGTTTACTTCTTCATTATCAGCGCTCAATGGGTATTCAGTATCCGCGTCTGGACCAGCAAAAGCTTCAGGGAAAATGAAGTTTGGCCAGCTCTTACCATCTGCATCTGGTGCAGCTTCTGCTTCATCAGCAGCATCAAATATTTTCTGCTTTATTCCATCTTCGATTTTCTCTAGTTCTTTCTGAGTAAGATACTTCTCTTGTAGTAGTCTATATCTGAATTGCATAAGAGGATCTCTCAATACAACGTCTGTAATTTCTTGAGCAGGACGATAGTTATCTTGTTTATCCGAATTCGAATGAGAACCTACTCTATCGCATTCAGCATGTATTATAACTGGACCTTTTCCACTATTTACATATTCGATAGCATCTTGCAATGCTCTATGCGAATCGAAAGCATCTCGACCATCACACTCAATTATCTTAGTATTAGGGAATCCTTTGAAATTATCTGATACGACCATATTAGAAGATACTTCTTGTAATGGTACAGAAATGCCAAATAAATTACTTTGTATAACGAAAATAACTGGAGCTTTGTCGAAATCTGCACTAGCTACTGCTTCGTAAAAATAACCTTCAGCGCACGCTGACTCACCACCGGAATAAAAAACTATTTCGTCACCATTATACTTGCGTATTGCTCTACCAAGACCTGCGGCGTGTTGCGAGTGATTACCAGTACAAGAAGAAACGTTCTGGATATTTATCTCAGGTTTAGCAAAGTGATTAGACATGTGACGACCACCACCAGCTACATCAGTATCTTTAGATAATCCGTTTAGGATTATTTCTACTGGTGTCAAACCAGCAGATAGTGAAGTCATAAAGTCACGGTAATAAGGGAATAAGTAATCTTTACTTGCTCTGAATACTTGACCCAATGCTAATTGAATACCATCGTGACCTGCGAAAGGTGCGTGGTAAGACCATCCTTTAGCCATTTTCAAATATAGAGCAGCTTTCTCATCTAGTTTTCTACCAAGTAGTTGTAGTTTATACCAATCAATAACTTGTTCTTTAGTATAACCTTTGAAATCAAATTTAGAATGCAATACTACTTCTACATCTTTACCACCAAATTTCATCTTGTGTACTTTTTTACCAGTAGATTTGGCTTTAGTAGTTTTTGTAGTAGCTTTACTTACAGGTTTCTTTGCTTTAGAAGTTGAACTTGACTTGCTACTTGTTTGTGCTTTTTTAGTAGCTGGTTTTGCTTTCGCTTTAGTAGCTGTTTTAGTTGCCGGCTTTTTGCTTACTGGCTTTTTAGCAGCTGAAGTTTTCTTTGTATTCGTAGTTGATTTAGCAGTAGATTTCTTTGTAGTACTTTTAGCTACACCATTGTTGGTCTTAGCTGCACTAGTAGTTTTCTTAGCTTTTTCTGTTGTTTTTGCTTTGCTTTTAGTTGCCTTTTTAGCCATTACTAACTCCAAATTTCAAATTATATATTTATTATTTTCTCAAATTAAGCATCTTGTAGATATTTATCTACTAAGTCTGAAACTATTTGTGGGTTTGCCTTACCTTTAGACCCTTTCATTACTTGACCAACGAAAAACCCTTTTACTTTGGCATTACCCGATTTGAATTTTTCTACAGAATCTGGGTTTGCCTCAATCACGCCTTTTACTAACTCATCTATGAATGAAGTATCCGAAACTTGTTTCAGGCCTTGTTCTTCTACTATTTCCTTTGGTGATTTTCCCTGTTCCACTTCAGCAAATATATCTTTAGCAATTGTATTAGAAATAGTCCCAGAAGAGACCAAATCTACTATTTCTGCTATATGTCGAGGTTTAATCTTTAGATCAGACACCATAGTATCTCTATCTTGAATCATCCTCATTATCTCTGTCATCACCCAATTGCTTACTAACTTATTGTTACCAGCGTTTTTATTTTCCAATTTCAATATAGCTTCCTCATAAAAGTCAGCTATTTCTTTTTCAGCTACCAATACACCTGCGTCGTAATTAGGTATTTCATATTGCTCTATTAGTCTATGTTTTCTGGCCATAGGTAATTCGGGCATCATCGCTCTTACATTTTCTACCCAATCTTCCTTAACAATAAGTGGTGGCAAATCTGGCTCTGGGAAATATCTATAATCGTGAGACATTTCTTTGGTACGCATTTCTTTAGTTTTATTTGCGTTACCGTCCCATTGCATAGTTACTTGCCTTACCTCGCCCCCATTCTCTATCAATTCGATTTGACGCTTTATCTCATAATCAATTGCTTTTTCTACATTTCTAAAGCTATTTAAATTTTTAATTTCTGTTCTTGTTCCAAATTTCTCTCTATCCTTTGGTCTTACAGATACATTGGCATCAACACGTAATGCTCCTTCTTCCATATTACCAGTGTTTATCCCTAGATATACAAGTATCTGTTTTAACTGAGTTAGATAAAGATAAGCTTCTGCAGAACTACGAATATCAGGTTCACTTACTATCTCAATAAGTGCTACACCTGCACGATTAAAATCTACTAAAGTATCAATGTCCAAATCATGAATAGATTTACCAGAATCTTCTTCCATGTGAATACGTGTAATACCGATTCGCTTTACATTTACTTCATCTAATTCAATTTCCAAAAAACCATCAAAACAAATAGGCGTATTATCTTGGGAGATTTGATACCCTTTTGGTAAATCTTGATAAAAGTAATTTTTACGTGCAAATAGATTTCTTTCTCTAATCTTACAGTTAGTAGCTAATCCCATCATAATAGCGTAATCTACTACTTTTCTGTTGAGTACAGGTAAAGTACCTGGGTGAGCTAATGTCACAGGATCAGTATTAGTATTAGGAGAAGCTCCAAACTTAGTAGAGCTAGAACTAAATGCTTTAGATTCGGTCAATAATTGAGCATGAATCTCTAAACCAATAACAGGTTCGTATTTTTCGTATATCTCTTTGTTCATTTAGCCAGGATCTGATTTATATAATTCTACAAATTTAAGAAATATAAAGTAGAAACAAATACTTTTAGATAAAGCCAATATTACAAAAACAACTATTTAATTATAATCTTGATAGATATAATTGAAAAATATATTAACTTAAATTTTATCGATGCTATAAATCTTTCAGAAAATATTTATGCCTAAGCAATTTGTAATAGGTGATATCCATGGGTGCCACAAAACACTAGTAGCACTTATAGAAGAGAAGATAAAACCGAACAAATCAGATTTTATCTATTTCCTCGGTGATTATACCGGCAAAGGTCCTGACTCTAAGAACGTAGTAAAGTACATTCTTAATCTTCAGAAAGAGGGTTACAATATACGTTGCTTGATGGGAAATCACGAAAAAATGTTACTCGATTCTATGCTATCTGACAAATTGCACTATAAATGGCTATGGAATGGTGGGTCAGAATGCCTTCGTAGTTTTGATGTTTACAGGGTAAAAGATATAAAACAGAAGTATATTAATTTCTTTGAGAAATTAGAGTATTACATAGAGCTTGATGATTTTATTTTAGTTCATGGCGGTCTAAATTTTAATATTGTCAACCCTCTTTCAGATAAGAACTCTATGCTTTGGAGCAGAAATATAAAAATTGATAAACAAAAGATTAATGGTAAACGACTAATTGTAGGTCATACCCCAGTTAAATTTAAAAAAATCAAACGCTCATTAAGCGAAGATATAATAAAATTAGATGGTGGTTGCGTTTATTCTAAAATAAAGGACAAACAAGGTTATCTGGTTGCATTAGAATTAGGTGAAATGAAACTTTATCGGAAAAAAAACATTGACATGTAAATGAATATAGAAGAACTAAGAGAGTATTGTTTATCTAAACCTTTTACTACAGAAGGAACTCCTTTTGACGAGACTACTTTAGCATTCAGAGTGGGTGACAAAATATTTGCTCTGACTAATACAGAATCAAAACCAACTAGAGTCAATTTGAAATGTGACCCTGAAAAAGCTATAGAACTAAGAGAAAAATTTCCTGATATAATCATACCTGGATATCACATGAGTAAGAAGCATTGGAACACAATAATTGTAGGTGAGTTAGAGAGCAATCTATTAGAACAGCTTATAGACCATTCTTACGAGTTAGTATTTAATTCATTAACTAAGAAGAAACAATTAGAACTGGGGGCAAGTTCTTAGTTTCTACGCAAAATCCCAAAGTAGAACATTTTAGTTAACTGATTTATCAATTCATCCGTAGATTCGTAAATATTGTTAAGTCTGTCATCCAAAATTAATTCATTAATATGGTCTAAGAAAAAAGATACAAACTCAATTTTAACATCATCTCTAAAATTTCCTTTCTTCTGCTCTATTATAATATATTTTAGAGATAGTTCCCTGTAAAAATCCACTTTCTCTTGCATATACTCTTTCATCTGAGGATTATCTTGTTTTATTATATCTCGGATGAGATCAGGGCTTACCTCCTTGTTTATTTCCATATTATAGTAGATTAGTTCCATCATTTTTTCTATAAACGGAATACTCTTCGAAAATATCTCCTCAAAAGCGACAGCCACGTTTGCATAGTTTTCGTCTAGTATTTCTTTTATGATGTCAAATTTATTTTCGTAGGCGCGGTAGAATGTCATCTTGCTAAGACCTGCTTCAACACAGATGTGTTCAACAGTTGTTTTGTTAATTCCTTGTTTCCAAATTAACTTTCTTGTAGCTTCTATTAGTTTCTTATGAGTAGCATCTTTCATTATAAGCCCCTTTATAATATTAGATATCGCAACCATCACCTTTGAGCAATAAAGCTCAAAAGAACCTGGTATTTATTTATCTTTTTCATTTTAAAAGGTAATAATTACTTCTCGTAGGCAAACCACTTTTTTAAATAATTTAAATTCATTTATTGTTAATATACAGCGCTATTTCATATTTTCAAAACAAAACTGTAATTTATAACTTTACGTCTTGGTGACTAATAGTAACATTGGGGCTATGTACTATGCATCTGCAACTACAATAACAGTCGTTTGTCTTAAAAGTTACATTTATATTCAACTTTTTTTAAATTTATTATCACATTTTTAATTCTACTCCGTCTTAGTTAGATTGTAAGTCACACTTAACCTAAATAGAAGAGTAAATTGGAACCTACTACTAGCGACAAAATTGGTATTACTGCATCTATACTTTGCTTGATACATTGTTTGGCAATACCTATACTGTTTACCGTTTCTGCGGACACTCTTCATCTCGTAGATCACGAAATGCCTATTGTTGATTACATTTTTGCAGTAGTGGCTCTAGTAGCTGCTTATTTATCTGGTAGAAAAACTACTAACCCTAAAATAAAACTTGCTTTTGGTATAGGGTGGGCTTTATTTATACTTGGGGTATTGCTACATGACAACCCATATTTATTTGCTTTACTTCATATTGGCTCCATTATATTGATTGCAACACATTTGAAAAATATAAGAAGCTGTAGAATCAAATCAAAAAATCAGAATTAATCTCTATGAGAAACGAAATAACATCCATATTAAAAGAAATAGCTGAACTACTCCAACTTAAAGGAGAAAATCATTTTAAAACTCGTGCATATACTAATGCTGCTTCCCTAATTTCAGATGAAGGGTTAGACATAGAGAAACATGTACGAGAAGGGACACTGAGGGAAATAGATGGCATAGGCCCGGCCCTACAAGAGAAACTTACTCAATTCGTAGAAACTGGAAAAATGGATTACTATGAAAAGTTAAAGTCTGAAATTCCTGAGGAGATGATAGCTATTAGTAAGATAAAAGGAGTGGGTGCCAAAAAAGCAAAATCCTTAGTCGAGAAGCATAATATCAAATCTGTTGATGAGCTAGAACTAATGGCAAAAAATGGTCAATTAGAAGCTTTAAAGGGATTCGGTACTAAATCTGCACAGCAAGTACTAGACTCTATTAATGAAAATAGGCAATATGAAAATAAATTCAGACTAGATACTGCTTACAAAGCAGGAAAAAAGATACTAGAGTTTTTTAAAAGCTCTGGAGCAGTTAAA
>JAUHXN010000296.1 GCA_030426865.1 bacterium
ATAGTTTTATGAACAAGGATATTAGTGGTTTGGTTGATTCTACTTTTAAAGTAAAGTATCTTTTTTCAAATGATATTGATGGTTTAAGAATAGATGCCTATTCTATAAGAACAAAAATGGACCTAATTAGTGAAATCATTGTCAATCAACATTATGGAATTATATTAATTGACAGTGAGTACCCTATTGGTACATTAGAATTAAAAAAATTCGAGAATAAACAGTTTAGTCTTAAAACATCAACACTAATGAAATTAGATTCTTTATTATTTGAAAATTATACTAATTCTTTAAAGTTTCAGTAATCTAAGAAGAATTTATTGCCGTCGGTTTTAACCGACGGATAACAGTTTGCTACAGTTATTAAGCCCCTCTAGGGATTTTTGATTTTTATTTTATCTAATGTTGTCATATAGAACCAAAATCTATATAAATGAGACAGCCACGTCCCTTCGGTCCTCGCTGTGACAGATTAATTCTTTTCGGACTTTCTAATTATTAGGTGCACCATTAAGTACCCAGCGGCGCATACCTTCTTGTTGATTTTTAGTGGGCAACTCACGGTTGTAAATGAATAGATGTCTATTTTTTCCTTCAATTATTTGATTCAATCTAGAAGCATCAGGATTTTCTCTCACAACTAAACCAATACTCGAAGATTGGAAATAAGTATAATGCTCAGTCAATTGGATACCACCTGCTCTGGTATAATCATCGTGGCAAGCAGCAGTCGCACAGGTATATTGCATAAATGGTTTTACGTGATTCATAAAACTAACTTCCTCCCCCCCTTCTTCGGGGAATCTTAAATCACTTGTACTTTGTATGGAATTAGAACAAGCACTAATTATAGTTATTGAACTAATTATCGTAAGTGCCAATAAATATTTAATAAGATTCTGACTCATTTGGGAAATCGTTTGATTGTACATCTTCTATATACTGTTTTACGGATTCGGTATATACTTTGTTCAATTCAGCATATTGTCGTACGAACCTTGGGTTAAAATCAACAGTTAATCCCATCATATCAGTATATACTAATATCTGCCCATCACAATGAGCTCCTGCACCTATACCTATAGTTGGTATCTCGAGCATTTCAGTGATTTTCTTACCCAATGAAGCAGGTATTTTCTCAAGTACGACTGCAAACGCACCCGCATCTTGTAATCTTTGAGCATCATCTATTATATGTTGTGCCTCATCTGGGTCCTTTCCTCTAGCACGGTAAGATCCGAACTTATTAATACTTTGGGGGGTTAATCCCAAATGCCCCATAACTGGGATACCAGCTTCGGTCATCTTTCTAATTGCTTTAGTTACGTTTTTTCCACCTTCTAGTTTGACCGCCGAACATCCAGCTTCCTTCATCAACCGGCCCGCGTTCCTAAATGCCTCATTAGCAGAAACTTGATAAGTCATAAATGGCATATCAGAGACTACTAATGCTCTTTTTGCGCCTTTCACCACTGCTTTACTATGATAAATAGTTTGTTCTAAAGTGACAGGAAGAGTAGTTTCTTCACCTTGGAATACATTACCAAGGGAATCACCCACTAATAATAAATCAATACCAGACTCATCGAATATATTTGCCGTTAAAGCGTCGTAAGCTGTGAGGCAAGATATTTTTATACCTGCATTTTTCATCTCTTGTAATCGAAGAGTTGTAACTGTCTTTTCTTTTATTTTTTTATTAACGCTCATTGCTTTATATTATAATTGTAGAAAATATAAATGTAATTACAATTTAAGAAATTAATATGAATATACTATTAGCAGCCGCAGAAATCAACCCATTCGCCAAAGGTGGAGGAATGGCTGATGTTACTTCGTACTTATGTATAGAATGGGCAGAGATGGGACACGACGTTGTAGCTGCTCTACCTTGTTATAAGTCTATTGATCTGAATGCTTACGGCCTTAGAAAAACAGATATTTCGTTCGAAGTACCTATGGGGTTTGGGAAAGAAAAAGCAACAGTATATAGTGGTACTTTCCCTAATAGTGATGCTCGAATTTTTTTAATTGGACATGATGAATTTTTTGATGAGGATTATGTATATGGTGATAGAAATGAAGACGAAGATGATGATAGACGATTTCTATTCTTTGACAAAGCAATACCAGAGCTTTGCAAAGCAATTAATTTCAAACCAGATATTATAAATTGTCATGATTATCATACTACGTTTATATTGCCAATTCTAAAAACTCAATATAAAGATGAACCTTTATTCGATAGAACTGGTAGTGTTTTTACAATTCATAATCTTTCTTATCAAGGTATATATGACAAATATAGAGTAATGGATTTCACGGGTCTTAAACACAAAGAATTTGAAGTTGGGTCTTGGTTCGAACATGAAGGTAAAGTTAACTTTATGAAAACTGGTATCATGTATGCTGATAGAATCTTAACTGTCAGCCCTACGTATGCAGAGGAAATTAAAGAGCCGTACTATAGTGAAGGTATGCAAGATGCTATCAATAGCAGATTGAGAGATATTACAGGTGTACTTAATGGTGTTAACTATAGAGTATGGAATCCGGCAAATGACACATTGATTAGTAAGCATTACGATGCTAGTAGCTTAGAAATCAAAGAAGAATTGAAACAAGAGTATTTAAAAGAAGCAGGAATACCGGAATCAAAGCTACACCTCCCACTTATATCTTTTGTTAGTAGGTTGACAGAACAGAAAGGTCTAGATATCATTGAGAATAAAATTGCAAAGCTTTTGAATACTAATAAATTTATACTAGCTATATTAGGAGAAGGGCAAGAAAAGTATGAGGATTTGGTAATTGAGGCAAAAAATCAATTCCCCGATAACATGATTTTACATCTAAATTATAACGACAGAGAAGCCCATAGACTTATTGCAGCTTCTGATTTTTTGTTAATGCCTTCTAAATATGAGCCGTGTGGTCTAACGCAAATGTACGCATTGAAATATGGGACTATTCCAATTGTCCGATCAACTGGTGGACTAGCAGATACTATAACCAATTATACCGCTGAAAAAGGAACAGGCAACGGAATTTCATTCCCTCATTATAATAGGGATGAATTAGAAGCTGCAGTAAGGAGAGCTGTTGACTTATATAAATCGAAAGACCATATAAATACTATAAGACAAAATGGTATGGCTGAGAATCATTCTTCTAAGCGATGTGCAAAAGGATATATAGAAGTCTTCAAAGAAGTACTTGATAATAAGGATTAATCTTTTTTAATAATTTCTTTGATTTTAGAGAGTATTTCTTTGCTTCTTACGATAGGGTTGTCATCAAATAATAATTCGAAATTTGAGGCTATTATTTCTTCTGGATGGATAATATATTGGGTATTAGATCCAATTTGTTCGAAAAATCCCGTAATCTCACTAACTTGGAGTATTTTTTCTTTCCCATTTTCTATGAAAAGTTCCATTCTATTTTCATCATTTTCTTTTAATTTTAGGAACCCGACTTTCATATAATCGAACATAACTCCACCACTATATTCCTTGCCTGAATATAGTACCATAGCACATTTTACTTCTACCCCACTTTTGTCTTTCAGTTTAATGTACGCGTCCATATTGGGAGCATCTGGATTGGAAATAGTGAAATCCTTGAGATTAGTCG
>JAUHXN010000297.1 GCA_030426865.1 bacterium
TAGCACCATTACGACATATATTGAGCATCCATGTAAAGAAAGTACCACGAGTCTCATCATATTTATCTATATGCTTATATACTTTGATAAAAGTTTCTTGGAGTACATCTTCGGCTATATCTTGCTTTTGGGTTATATGTAGTGCGATACCATATAACTTAGACGAATAGTTATCATAGAGATAATCGTATGCTTTTCTGTCCTTATTTATTAGTCCTTGGACTAATTCTGTAGTATCAAGAGTTTTAATTTGCATTGCCTAAATGTATTCGAATTATCAGTAAAATTAGTTAATAATAGTTGAATAAACAACTATTAATATATCTTGGCTTTACAATATACTCTAGACATAGTCGGATAGCTTACACCAGACTCTTTCTCTTGGGTGAGTAAAATCTCAACAGCATTATGCAATTTGTCTAACTTTATAACCTGGCTTATGCCTTTATGTTCGAAATTACCTAGATTTATTTGTTGACCTATTTGCGTTATTGCCCATAGATTGTATTTCATACCTGAATTACTAACAGGGAGTGATTTTATATCAGCATAGACTTGATTAGTAGTTCTATCCCAAACTAATATTACAACTGAGCCAAGTGCACTTCTTCTATGGGGTTTCATCACATATAGTTTTGTGTTCTCTATGTCATATATACTTGAAAGAGTCGTAAGAGAGTCATAGTCATATTTTAGCTTGTCATAGTTAGCTGATAGTTCACTATTTTCACTTTCGAGACTAGTAATTTTTGCCTTAGCATCATCTAATCTTCCATTAGCAATTATCAAATAATAAATAGTAACAAATGCTATGATAGCCGTAGCAACCGATAAAATATAAGGTAATTTGGAGGTCTTAGGTATTACAGCTTTATTCGGTCCTATTAATTCTTCCTGATCATCAAAGTCGGTTCTAAGAATTTCATCCCAGATTTTCTCTTCCATATATGCGGCAGGTACCACTTCTCCAATGTCAGCCATCATTGATAAGCTTAAGCTCATCGATGCCAACTCTTGGGCAATCTCAGGGTATTTATCAGCAGTTAATTCTACTTCTGTCCGTTCAGTTGGGGTAAGTGTACCCGATAAATATTCTTCTAATATGCCTGATTCTATATATTGTTTAATATCAATCATGGGTATATTTTTCTAAGCTCTCTTATAGCTATTCTAATTTTAGATTTAACTGATCCGAAAGGCATATTAAGTTTTTTAGCAATTTCGGAATGAGAGTATCCATAATAGTAAGATAGTTTTAAGACTTCTTTATGATCATCATCTAACTTATCTAGCAATGTCCATAGCTCATTATTAGCTAATTTCATTTCCGGATTCTCTTCATATACCATATCTACGTTTAAAGAGTCGAACTGGATTTTCTTACTTTCTTTACCATATCTTATCTTATCAATAGCACCGTTACGACATATATTGAGCATCCAAGTAAAAAACGTACCTTTAGAGTCATCAAACTTATGGACATGTTTGAATACTTTGATAAAGGTTTCTTGGAGTACATCCTCTGCTATGTCAGTCTTTTGGGTTATATGCAAAGCAATCCCATACAGCTTAGCTGAGTAGTTTTTATACAGATAGTTGTAACACTTTCTGTCCTTAGCTTTGAGACCTTTTATTAGGTCTATGTTACTAATCTTTTCTATAATATTATCAAAGTGTAATGAATAAGACACCTAATATAGTGAATAAAATATTATTTCAATATTATTATTTTTTATTGATTTTTTACATTCAAATGTGATGGCTTAAATATTTTACCCCAAATACATCTTCGCCCAATTATATATAATATCAGCAGTCTTTATTGCTTTATCTTCATCCATAATCAGGTGCCCGTAATTGTTGAGCATTATATAACTGCGGTGCCCACGTACCTGTGCTAATATCTTGCGGGCTTCATCTAGTGAGACAGTATCATCGTCGGGGGAGTGGAGTACTAGTATCGGTTTTTTCAACTTCGATAGGTCATAGTCCTTACCATTAGTAGTCAAATCATCAAAGAAGTCCTTAGTGAGAGTGAACTCTATACCGCCAATAGTACGCTTAGAAGCGCCAGTTTCCTCGGCTTCTTTTACATTGCGGTCTAGTACATGACAAAGATGATCAGGAGTAGAAGGAGCAGCTATTGTTACTAGAATTTCTATTGGATCATATTCCATAGCAAATTTCATCATCGCTGAACCACCCATAGAGTGTCCTATACCTAGCTTCGGGGCTTCGTAGTTTTCTTCTAACCACTTCGCAGCTAGTCGTATATTCTTCAGATTTGTTGAGTAAGTAGTCTCAGCGAAGTCCCCTTGCGAATCACCCAACCCAGGGAAGTCGAATCGTAATAGAGCTATACCTTGTGAAACAAGTTGTTTTGAGATATGCTTAAGAACTCTGATGTTTTTAGTGCAAGTGAAACAAGGTACATATATACAAAAGTACTTCGGGTAACCTTCTGCAGGAAGGTCGAGCTCTGCTGACATTTCGTAGCCATCGTGTCCTTGTATAGTAAATCTTTTTATTTTCATTTCTGTTTCTATTTTTTTCTTGCAAGTTAAAATATATTTCTTAATTTCGTGTCGTATGTTTACGACATATAGATAAAAACAAATATTAGGACTATCATGATATCTAATAAATCGGAAATATTTCCAGCCGAGCAGCAGCAGGCCGCTGTCTATGCGAAGGCTTTATCTCACCCAGCGCGGATTGCTATACTTAGGTATTTGGCCGAAACCAAAGTATGCATAACGGGTGATATAACTGATGCAATACCACTCGGACGTACCACTGTACTTCAACATTTGCAAGTGCTGAAAGAAAGTGAACTGATTCGTGGTGACATTGATGGAAAGAAAGTGTGCTATTGCATAAATTCTGACCAGTACGATGAAATGAAACAACTTTTTAACGAACTTTTTGAAAATATAAATCCAATTAATAATTGCTGCTAAGAGGTAGTATTATGAAAATGCACGTTAGCTTGTATGTAGCGGACATCGCTCGTACAAAAGAATTTTATGAGCTTTTTTTCAATCAAAAAGCTACGAAAGTAAAAGACGATTATGTCAAATTTGAGCTTGATAATCCAGCTTTGGTAATTAGCTTTGTACAAAACAAAGACAGAGTGCAATCAAACTTTGGGCATCTTGGCTTTGTTGCTGACTCGCTAGATGTAGTCGTAAATAGATTAGAGCAGGCGAAAAGCAATAACTTAGATGTACTCGAAGAAATGGGTACTAACTGCTGCTATGCCAATCAGGACAAGTTTTGGGTAACTGACCCTGATGGTCACCAATGGGAAATTTACACATTCAACAGCGACGTAGAGTTCAACGACCCTAAGTATGCATCGCAAGATGCGACTGCTTGTTGTACTCCACAAGTACAGATCAGTTTGGGCTAACTGATGACTAAAAAACGCTTAAGCTTTTTAGACAACTACCTGACGTTATGGATATTTATTGCCATGGCGTTGGGTGTTGCTCTTGGTTACTTCATACCCTCTATGCCCGTTTTAATCGATTCGATGAGCGAAGGAACTACTAATATTCCTATAGCTATTGGGTTGATTATAATGATGTATCCACCACTCGCAAAAGTCAATTATCGACTATTGCCG
>JAUHXN010000298.1 GCA_030426865.1 bacterium
AATAATCTTGTTCATGGGAAATTACGGATGCTATTCTATATTGATAACGAATGGAAGTTAGTCAATAGATAATATCACTCTCCCTTATCTTTATTCAAAGTTAAGGGAGTATTTTTTATAACGGTTGATAGTTTTTCGCCGCCCTTGATTCCAAAATCAAGAGTACGAATTGGGAAAGGAATAGTAATATCATTAGCATTGAAAGCTTTGTTGATTGCCATTATAGCTCTGTGATTAGCTTCCAAATATTCGCTATGTTTTTTCCTGTATTCTGTCCAAAACATAATCACAAAATTTATTGAACTATCACCATATTCAGTAAAGTAAAACTGTACTTCTTCTTCTTTCAATATATCATCAAGTGAATTGATGGCTTCTAGTGTTACTTTCTGTACTTTTTCCAAATCATCGCCGTACGATACACCTACTTCTAGATCTACCCGACGTTTTCCATTTTCCGTATAGTTAGTGATAGCATTTTGAAAAATTGTCTTATTAGGAATCATAACTTTCTGACCTTGGAAAGTCCTAATATTCGTGGTTCTAAGTGAAACAAACTCTACAGTCCCCACATTACCGTCAACTTCAACTATATCACCAATAGTAAATGGTTTATTGACTGATAATATTATACCAGATATAAAGTTAGCTGCTATTTCTTGAAAAGCAAAACCAAGAGCAAGACCTATAATACCTAGTCCTGCTAGCATAGAGGTTACTGTTTTATCTAAATCTAATATATCTAGAGCAACAAAAAGCCCAGCTGTAAGTACGGACAGATAAACTATATTAGAAAATAAATTAATTACTGCTGATTGGCCATAGAACTTCTGAAAGAACTTCTTCAATAGATGTTTTATATATTTTGCAGTTACATAAAACACAATCATTACAATCAAAGCAACTACAAAATTTGGGAACATACTAACAGATGTTTCCCACCAGCCATTTACCTTGTTGTATATAATATCAAAAGCATTAGTTATCATAAAGTCCATCAGTTGATTAAACTTAAACGTACTATAATACGTAAGTTAATTAAATAAAAGCTAGTCTAGTTTGCAATTTATATTACAAAACTAAAAAATAATCACATCCAAAACATCTAAAATCGGATAAGCAACGTTATATTACTAAACGATTGAAAATTTAGTTATTTTAGATTCACAATCAATATATAAATAAGGAATGACAACGTGAGAATGAAAGAAATACTAGAAGAAATGAATAATATAGCTGTATATGGTATGTCAACAAACATAGCAAAAGCGGCACATACTGTACCAGGTTATATGCTTAAAAGAGGTTATAATATAATACCTATTAACCCTAGTGCAGAAACAATAATGAAGCAAAAAGTATATAGTAATTTGATGGATATTCCAGATGAAATTGATATACTTAATATATTTAGACCCGAAGAAGAAGCACTATCTATAGTACAAGAAGCTGTAGAACGAAAAAAAGCTAAAGGCGATATAAAACTAATATGGCTACAATTAGGTTTGCGAAATGCCGAAGCGAAGCAGTTAGCCGCTGAAAACGGAATAGATTATATAGAAGACAAATGTATGTATATAGAACATAAAAAAGTAGTAGATAATTAAAATTATTTCTACTAATTTAACCAAGATTTTTCAATATTTTTTTTTACAATTTTTTAGGAGTTAGTATTATGAGTAACAATTTAAAAGCATCTGCGAAACTATCATTATTAGCAGCTGGTGTATTAGCTGCAGGTTCTGTAACGGCGAACGCAGAAGTAAATATCTTCGATTACGAAGCTATGGGTAGTGGTAACGATGTAAGATCGGAACTATTAAGCGAATCATCAACTGATTATATCGGTACTTTATCTGAATCAGAAGCTAAGTTACAAGAAGGCAAATGTGGCGAAGGTAAATGCGGCGAAGGTAAATGTGGCGAAGGTGAAGAAGAAGGAGAAGAGGGCGAAGAAGAAGGTGAAGAAGGTAAAGAAGGAGAAGGCAAGTGTGGCGAAGGTAAATGTGGTGAAGGAGCTTGTGGCAAACAGTAATTGACCAAATAGAATTTACATAAGGGCTGGATTAATTTTTCAGCCCTTTTTATTAATAAAATACGGAAGAAATATAATGGTTAGTGGTGTTGGGCTTGGATTCCGAAGAGAAATAGCAAAACAGATAATAGCACTGGAAGACGACAAACCGAAGTTTATAGAGTTTGCACCAGAAAACTGGATGCAAATGGGAGGATATTGGCGTAAAAAACTTCGTGAAGCAGCGGAAAAGTATCCTATTATGTGTCACGGACTATCACTCTCTATTGGGAGTCCAGAAGAATTGGATTTTGAATTCCTCAAAGAGTTAAAGAAATTCTTCGATGAGTTCAAACCTGAAGTTTACTCTGAGCACCTAAGCTATAGTAAGTGTGATAATGCACATTTGTATGATTTATTACCAATACCATTTAGGCAAGACGCAATAGATCACGTAGCTGATAGAATCCGTATAGTGCAAGACTATCTAGAAAGACCATTAGCCATAGAAAATGTATCATATTACACTCCAGTAGCAGCCGAGATGGACGAAGCCAGTTTTATAACTCAAATTGTTGAGAAATCAGGATGTAATCTACTATTAGACGTGAATAATGTATATGTCAACGCATTTAATCATAATTACGACGCAAAAGAATTTATAGACAATTTACCATTAGAACGAGTTAAATATATTCACATGGCAGGACACGAGCAAGTTTCACCAGATACAATAATAGACACACACGGACAGCCGATTATTGACCCTGTTTTTGATTTATTCGAATGGGCAATAGAGAAAATATCACCAGTTCCTATTTTACTAGAACGTGATTTCAATATCCCACAAATGAAAGAACTACAAGCCGAATTAACAAGATTACAAAGTATAGTAGATAAAGTATGGGAAAGCGAATATGCTTCTGAAGGAAGAAACACATAATATTCAATCAAAATTAGCTAATTACTGTAAGACTGGTTTAGAAGTTACTATAGAAGGAGCAGTACAAAACAGATTACATCACTATCGTAGGTTAACTTATAATATAGTCAAGGGCGCATTAGCGACGGCTTATCCAATAGCACAAAAAACCCTTACAAATCAAGAATGGGTTACTATGATTGATGATTATTACGCTAATCACAAGATGCAAACACCTTTAGTTTGGAAAATGCCTTTTGAGTTTTATGAATTCTGTGTAGAAAATAAGTATAGCGAAAAATACAATAGACCATATTTAGATGAATTACTTTACTTTGAGTGGATAGAAATAGAAATTCACACAATGGTAGACAGACCAATACCTATATATAAAGAAGAGGGAGATATACTAAAAGACAGGTTGATAGTAACCCCTGAACATGAATTATTAGCATTCGAATATCCAGTTCACAAGTTCAAAGGAGATGAATTACTAGATAAAAAAGGTCATTACTTTGTATTAATATTTAGAAAACTTGATACGGGGGCTGTACGTTTTATCAATCTATCATCATTTTTTGCACTTACATTGCAGACCATAACTGAAGAAGAACTGAATCTAGATGATGCAATCAAAAAGACAGCCGAAGCATTTGGATCTGATTATCACCAAT
>JAUHXN010000299.1 GCA_030426865.1 bacterium
TGTATTTAGGATTGGGTTTAGTACTTATATCTATAGTTTATTTCGTTTTCTTTTCAAGTGATAGTACAACTGAAAATTCTATAGTAGATAATGTAGAAATTGGTGACGAAATCACAGAGAGTCAAGATGAAGAGAATCTGTTGGATTATTTTGAAACCTCTGATAGCTTAGTATTAGAAGCTTTCGCTCTAGATACTTCTTGGATGAGTGTTACTATCGACGGCAAGAAAAATGATGAAATATTGCTTAAACCAGGAGCAAAAAAAGTCTGGAAAGCTGCAAAATTCTTCACAATTACTGCTGGTAATGCTGGTGGAGTTCAGTTAAAACGCAATGGAGAAAAATTAGAACCTTTAGGTGCTAGAGGTAACGTAGTTAACAATGTAAAAATTACAAAAGATGAAGTAAGTAAATAACTACATCCCGCTTTTTATTAAGTCATGTATCCTAACAACCCCAATACATTTATTATCTTTATCTACTACAGGTAAAACATTAATCTGACTTTTTCTATTTTCCATTATTGACAGTGCCCTACCTACTAAGGTATCTGCCTCTACCGTAATTGGATTAGAAGTCATAATATCATTTATCTGTATATCTGATATAACATTATATCTATTCAAAGCACGCCTAGTGTCACCATCTGTGATAATCCCAACTAATGTATTATTTTCTACAACACATAAACATCCTAATGGCTTATCAGTCATCACTATTAAAGCATCTTTAAATGAACTACTTAATTCAATAATTGGGATACTATTATTCTTATGCATAACATCACCTACAGTAACTGTAAGGTTTTTACCTAATTGACCTAAAGGATGGTTCAGTGCAAAGTCAGATTCTTTAAAACCATTTAACTTCATAACAGTAGCCGCTATAGCGTCACCAAGAGCCATTGTTAATGTTGTACTTGTTGTAGGAGCTAATTCGATTGGACAAGCCTCTCTTTCTAAAGGAATATAAATATGAATATCTGACTTCTTTGCAAGAAAAGATTCACTATTAGTTGTAATGGATATTATATTTGTTCTTTTCTTAAGATATGGGAAAAGCAATAAAAGTTCATCAGTTGTACCACTTTTAGAAATAAGGATCGAAACATCTCCTTCATTTACAATACCTAAATCACCGTGAAGGGCTTCAACTGGATGTAGGAATAAAGAAGGAATTCCAACACTTGAAAAAGTCGCAGCAATCTTTTTTCCAACAATTCCAGATTTTCCAACACCTGAAATAATGACTTTTTTCGCATTTTTTATTTCAGTACATGCCTCTATAAAATTATCATCTAACGAGCTTGATAATACTTGTAGTGCATTTGATTCTTCTTTTAAGACTCTTTGAGCTTCTTTTAATATGTCCATAGTTTTTTTATGCAAATTAAGAATAATTTTATTATCCAGGAGGCCATTGTAAACTTCTTCCTGCTAATAAGTGCAAATGAATATGATAAACTTCTTGTCCCCCATTTCTATTACAATTGAAGACTAGTCTATAGCCTTCTTCGGCAACACCTAACTCTTTTGCAATTAATTTGGCTCTATATATTAGTTTCCCTGTAAGCTCTATGTCATCAATTTCAATTTCATTGATTGTTGGAATTTGTTTTTTGGGTATAATTAAAATATGAATAGGCGCTTGCGGATTAATATCCTTAAAGGCAAGTACTTCATTATCTTCAAAGACGATGTCAGCCGATATTTCTTTACTAATAATTTTATCAAATATTGTTTCAGACATAAAAATTTCTCCATATTAAATAAGAAAACCCTCGTTATAAGAAGTATAACGAGGGTTTTAATTTTAAGTAAATAGTTGTTCTATTATTGAACTATATTCATCTTAGCTGATTGAGTTTGGCCATTTGCAGTAATTCTGTAGATATAAGTACCAGAAGTTAATCTGTTACCGATAGCATCAGTTGCATCGTAGTCAAAGTTATAAGTACCAGCGTCAACTTCGTCATTCAATAATGTTTTAACAACATTACCTAATAAATCAAGAACTTCAATCTTAACATTACCATTTTGGTTAGTAGTGTATTCGATATTAGTAAGATCTTTAACTGGGTTTGGATAGTTACTGATTACTAAATCAGGGTTACCAAATTGAACAGTTACGATATCAGTTTCATGACAGTTTTGAGTACCATCAAAATCAACTTGTCTTAATTTATATTGGTAAGTAGTACCAGCTTTTACGTTCTTATCAGAGTAAGAGTAGTAGCTAGTAGTTTTAGTATTACCATTACCATTAACAAATGTGATTTGCTCCCATTCGTTATATTCATTGTTAACTTTAGATCTCTTCTCAATGTAGAAACCTTTATTGTTTTCTTCAGTAGCAGTAGTCCAAGAAAGATCAACTGCAGATCTTCTTTGTTCTCCTTCGAAGCTAACAAGTTCAATAGGAACGTCACAATCACCAACTTTCTGAGTATTTCCAGAAGCTTTAGCACCTAAGAAAGGTCTAATCAATGGAATCCAAGTACCGTTAGTTAAAGTAAGTGTAACACCTTCTGCAGGAACCCAACCAAAGTGGTGTAAGTGAGCGTAACCCACGTTACCAATACTTGGCGTGAAAGGAGTCCACTGTCCAGAACCTCTAGTATTCTCGAAAGCAAAATAACTATTGTTTAATAAGTTACCGCTTACGTGTCTCTTTCTAAATTCTTTATGAATATTTAAAGAAACACCAGAACCACCAACGTTGTTAACAAAGTTTACTGGAGGTGGAACGTATACAGACATAGTTCTTAAACCAGTTCTTTGTTTTGAACCACCTAACTCAAGACCAGTTTCACCTAATTGAGCTATAGCAATCCAATAAGTACCTTTAGATAAAACAATACCTTTAGGTAATAAATATCTAACATACTCACCAAATACAAGTTTATCAGTTCTGTCATCTCTACCTCTAGTTCTATCTAGTCTTGAAGTAGTAATTTCATCAGTTGGAATATCTAAGTCAGCTCTACCATTGTAGATTGATAATGCAATATGATCTGGAGACTGGTTAATAGTACCAAATAATGCATCATAACCATAAATTGTATCCGCTTGTAATAATTCGAATTTCATAGCCAATTGACCAGAAATACTACCACCAACATAACCTGAACCAAATTGTAGTTCATTATATCCACCAGATTGACCATTAGCACTTCCTCTACCACCATAAGCATAAGCTTCGATGTTTAGACCTCTACCAGTAGGGAATGCTCCACCACTAATATCATTAGAAGGGTTATCAATTGGGTCATAAGCGAATGTAGAACCAAATTTAATTGTAAAGTCAGTGTAAGTTGTATCATTAAGCTCTTCTAAATCTCCACCAGGGACAACTATAATAGCTTGTGCACGGTACTCACCTTCACCAAACTTACGAGCTTCAAAATCAGGGAATGCTCTTACGATTTCATCATTCGGATCGTGATAAGTTACAGCTCTTGTGTTACAATATACTAAGTTGTTAGTATCAGAAGTATTAGTACCTCTAAATATCTTAACTTTGATATGGTAGAATGGAGCGTTATTAGCCGTGTTGTTAGTTGCAGTAACTTCAATTG
>JAUHXN010000300.1 GCA_030426865.1 bacterium
TAAATTAGCAAATTTTCTTTAAATAACACAATAATTAAGATTTAGTTCAGAAAAAGTGGCGAAATTTTTATTTAATACTTGGTTTATTCCATTTTTTTTTTGCACGTTTGTAGAAATGAATTGTTAAAAAATGGTAACCTAATGAAATACATACTATTAGTAATATTGTTGTCTCTATCATTCAATAATTTACAAAGCCAAACTAACTGTGATTCAGTTTTTTTTGATGTTGTTTTAGAATCGCAAGATTTGAACGAGTTTTGTGAATTAAATACAGGTATGCCTTTCGAGGTACTGTTATCTTATATTGCTTTAGACAGCCTTTGTACAAAAAATGATTATAAGGATTGGTTTTATTTCTTAGAGAATCAAACTACATTTAATGATACATTGAAAACTATATATAATTTCTTATATAAGACCGTTGATTATAACCCAGTACTTTTTGATAAGAATAAGAGGTTTACAAATATTGATTATAAAATACACCCTATGAGTGTTTTACAAAATTTAGAAGATAAACTTGAGTTTGTATCAACAAATCCAATGCTTGATAAAGCCTTATTATTCTCTCATTACATTGTTAAAGTGAAAGTTGAAAATATAATTAATAAGGTTGATCCAGAATCTTATGCAGGAAACACACTATCCTTTGTACAATGTTCAATTACAGATACAATCAAAGGTAAAGTAGCACCTGCATGTTATTATTTCAATACAAATAATCATAATTCTTTCTCTAATATCGCGGACAGAACGAATTCTACTCAAATATTAGATATTGGAAGTTGTCTTGAATTCGGATATTCTCCTCAATGGAAATTAGGTAAGTCCACAGATGATAGAACAATTTCCTACAAAGGCATAGTTGATTCTTTAGGAAATAGTTGGTTGAAAGTAGATGAAGAATATATCCTTTTTCTAACAACTTTTGGTGTTTGTAGAGATAGTTCTACTTTTTATACAACTATTAGACCATTAGGATTAGAGTCAAATACCTTTACAATGTACCCAATTAAAAGTGATGGGACAGTATTCAACCCCGACAATGATTTCGGGTATGGTAATATAGACGAACAATTATTCATCAATGCACTTAGAAATAGAATTCAATACTTAACAAACTAAAAAAATTATTATGAAAACAAAACTAATATCTATTCTTTTATACTTCATTCTGAGTGTAAATTTATACGGTTTTGACGATTGCGGAGCTGTACAACATTGTCCAGCTAATAAAAAATATCCATATAAAGCATGTAATGGCTCAACAATATGTACTTCAGACCCTTTAAGTTATCAAGGACTACCGGAGTTGAGAAAAACTCCATATCCAATTTGTGTCAAACTTTCTTCAGATCCAAGAAAACAAGGACCTCTTAATGTTAAAATGCCAGATATAAATAACGAAACAGGTTTTCATGAAGTAGAGATTTATAATTTAAATGACCTTTCTAATCCAAATATCGGTGATATTGATTGTGCCGAGAATGTATGGAAATGTGTGTGTGGGACACAGGAATGGGAATGCGAATGTGAGATTGACATCGTATTTAGCTCTAGAAATACTGATTGGGGGAATCCTAAAACTGAGTTAGCAATTGCGTGGGGTGTTATTAGCAAAACACAAGATGGGAATTATTGTTCGGACTTGTTTTGTAATCATAATAGCCCTTCATCCTTTATTCAATTTAACAAGACAGATGAATTTAAAAGAATTAGAAACGGTAAGGTTACAAGGTTTTTCTACAATAATTCAAATTGGGCAGATGTACAAAATGTCATTTCTGCTAATGAACCTAACGAGTTTCAGACTTATAACTTTTGTGATGTTTTGACACATGAAATTGGACATATGTACGGACTTATGCATTTTGATGAATTTTGTACTTCTGAGGGAAATGTAGGTATAATGGACTCAAAAGTAACAGCTAACATTCCTAAAGAAGGTTTGTCGAATGATGACAAATGTGCATTTATGAAGCTTTATTGCAATACATTAGTACCTGTAAATGATTATACTGTGATGACCAATGAAGTAACTTCTTTTCCTAACCCAATAAATACAAGATTCAATGTTAAGTTTGCTGTTAGAGGTGATAATAAAATTGTAAAGATTCAGATATTCAACGTGAGTGGTAAATATATAAATGAGGTTTATAATGATAACTTATCTAATGGGATTCATACCATTCCTTTAAATATTAGTTATTTAAGTGATGGCATTTATTTTTATAAAATAATTATTGGTACAGAGGTTATTATAGAGAAATTTGTAATTTCTACTTAATATTACTTATTGTTTCTTACCCTCACTCCTTCACAAACTTAGCTATATTATTACCCTGCTCATCAACTACGAAGTACACCCCAGGATAAAGATCAGTAACATTTATTCTTCCATCGGATATTTTCAACTCAGTAAGTTTCTTACCTATGCTATTGTATATAGCTACTCCTTCACAATTTCTCTTGAAGATATTCTATATAATGATTTTCCTCGACCATAATAATCAGCAAAGAAATATACATAGTTTCCTAATAATACTATTTCAGGATAGAACCCATTTTCTATGTGAACATTGTATGTAGCATCCTCAGGCATAATAATAGCAGTTCCTTCATCTGTAAAATCTGTCCTCCAAAATCGTCTATTGTCATTATTAGACTGTTCATTGAAGTATAAATAATCGCCAATTCTCTTTGTATAAATAGGCCAATGAAGGTCATCTAGCTCACTGTGAAATTCATAAGTACCATCTTCTGTACCATCCGTTGCCCAAAGTACCATTATCCCAAAACCTTCATTTTCAGTGGCAAAAAGGATTTTTCCATCTAGCATATCACCATAGAACCATAACTGACCACCTTCTACACCATCAATTGTTTCCTTTACCATCCTAGTTCCTTCGGGTGTGCCATCAGAAAACCACAGCTCTTCTCCATATTCTTCAGTAGACGCCGCAAAATACATTTTACTTCCTTCAATTATACATCTATAAAACTGAATATCGTTCAGTTCGGGTTGTGTTAGCCGGACTGTCCCTTCAGAAGTGCCATCAGTGCACCACAAACTAACTGAGTCCTCATAAGTATCACTCATAAAAAACAATTTTTCTTCGAATGGCTCACTTCTATAAAATTTATCCAACATAGAAGAGCCACCAGGGGTTATTTCTTTTACAAATCTAGTGTTTTCTTTTGTACCATCTGATAACCATAACTGATAGTTACTTTCTCCAACAGGGGAAGCTTCGAAAAACATACTATTATTCAATATACCAAGGGGTTTTGATATGTTTAGCTTCAACGAATCTGAATCCCTATTATAAGGATGAGTGTTTTCGACAGTACCATCTGATAACCATACATTGTAGTTATTTGAGTCTTCAACAACAAAATATATTTTAGATAAATAGATATCGAAGTAGATTGGTTCTTCTTGAAGTTGCCCCCAAACTTCATCATTTAACAGTTTGTGTGTTCCCGAGGTCGTACCATCAGAAGCCCAAAGACTTGCGTTCCAATCCTTTTCTTCAGAGGCAAATATTATCTTATCATTCAAAGATT
>JAUHXN010000301.1 GCA_030426865.1 bacterium
TATGACTAGAGAGGATATTAGGGAATATTACGAGATCACTTCAAAAACGAGTAAGTTAATATTACTATTAGTTGGTGGAGTGACATTGTCAATATTGACATATATTAGATTAATGGCGATGTAAATGAATTTGAAACAAAGATTTTAGTTCAACGGGTATCAAAACTAGGAAGAAAAGTAAGTTTAATTGATTAAAAAAGATATTCATTAAATTTCTTACTATATTGTGATATTACGAAATCGCTTTTTCCACCAATTTAACGATATTAATTTTGGTGATTAGGAAAAGTAAATGTAGAATTGTTAATCTACTTATGAACCTTTTTAAATAGTCATCGGAAATATACTTATATGCAATGCCGAATATGTAGTAGCAGCAACTTAAAGCTATATTATACCCAAGGCCATGATCATGAATACAAATTCTACCAGTGTCAAAACTGCAAATTGGTGAATATTGATTTATCAAACCTATTTATGGCAGACCACCAAGAAAAGTATGCCATTGGCCTACAAGATCCCAACGATAAGAAAAAAAATATAGGCGCTATACTTTCCGTAAAATACATTAATGAAAACCTTAAAGACAAAGGCAGATTACTTGATATTGGCTGCGGTAATGGAGCTCTATTACTTTATGCTCAAGAAAGCGGATGGGAAGTAGAGGGTTCTGAGTTGATAGAGGAGATTGCTCTTAAAATAGAAAAAGAACTAGGTATAAGCGTGAAGGTTGGGAATTTTATGGATGGTTATGATAATACCGTGCAATATGATTTAGTTACTTTTAGACACGTATTGGAACACATACCCGATTCAATCGGAGTTATGAAAGAAATTAAAAGACTATTAGTCCCTCGTGGATATGCCATGCTCGAATTTCCTAATATAGAAGCGCTCTCTTTGAAGTACAGACGCTTACTATCTAATATGGGTTTTAAAAAGAAATATGCGAAGGGTTATCAACCGGGGCATTGCAACGAATTTTGTTATGAATCTTTCAGTTATTTATGTGAAATATCTGGATTTGAACTTTTGGATTGGCAAACTTATTCTTTTTCAAAACTTAAAAATGCCATTTATAAAGTATTCAACACTAGCACAAAAGTACGAGTATTAATCAGAAAAAAAGATTAGATACAACTTTAGATTGTTACATCGAAAATATATTACATTATTTAGGGTAGTAGAATAAGTAATATCCCCCGCCTATTCCAATTATTTTCATTAAATTGTAGAGTTAATATTTTCTCCAAATAGGTGTTTTATGAAAACTCTACTACTAATTCTTCTCGCACTAACAATATCTAACACAAACCTAAAAGCCGAAAAGTTAGAAGGACAAGCAAAAATAGACTCACTAATTGCTGAGTTAGAAATAGCAAAAGAGGACACGAATAAAGTAAATTTATATAAGTCTTTATCTTCTGAATTTTCGAATATTGATCCAAATAAAGGATTAGAATATGGAAATTTAGGTCTTGATTTAGCTAAGAAAATTAAATGGAGACAAGGTATAGCTGAATCATATAAATACATCGGAATTAATTATAGTACAATATCTAAATTTGATTTATCGATTGAGAATTTTCAAAAATCGCTTAAAATTCACGAAGAATTAAAAAATCCCCAAGGAAGAGCTAATCTGTATAATAATCTTGGTGTGATAAATATGATGCTAAGTAAATATTCCAAATCTCTTTATTATTATGAAAAGTCATTAAAAATAGAAGAGGAATTAGGTAACAAGAAAGGTATAGCTACATCATTGGATAATATTGCAAGTATTTATTTTTATAAATCAGATTACATAAACACTTTGAAGTTTTCACTCAAAGCTTTGCAAATGAGGAGAGAAATTGGGAATAAATTCGAAATTGCTGCTTCACTTTTTAATTTAGGTTTGATTTATAATAGTTTATCAGATTATCCTAAAGCACTTAAATCATTCCAAGAATCACTGAAATTAAGTGAAGAAATTGATGATATAGTTGGAGTCTCAAAATGTCTAGGTAGTATTGGACAAGTTCATTTTTTTCAAGAAAATTATACTAAAGCACTTAAATATCTTGAAAAATCACTTACTAAAAAGGAAGAATTGGGTGATTCTCATGGAATTGCTGTAGCTTATTCAGTGATAGGTCAAACCTATTTAAAACAATCGGAGTATCAAAAGGCGTTAGGATATTTTAAAAAAGCACTAAAAATTAGACAAGACATTAAAGATAATAGAGGTATAGCTTTATCATTAAATAATATTGGTAAGATATATCATAAACTATTAGATTATTCTAATGCTTTAGAGTACTTACAAAATTCTTATAAGATTAATAATGAATTAGGTGAAAAAATAAATATTGCAAATTCGCAGGGAAATATAGGTTTAGTTTACCTAAGTCTTTCGCAAGACAGTGTGAATTTAAAAAAATCTGAAATTAATGAATTTATAAGTTTGAATAAGGATATAAATCTTAATAAAGCAATTCTCAACCTAGAAAGTGCTATATCAATTTATGATGAAATTGGTGAACTTGATGCAAAATCGCAATTTAGTTTAGGGTTAGCAAACGCATATAAATTAAAAGGAAACTATAAAAAAGCACTGGAATCATATGAAGATTTTAAAAAGCTTCAAGATTCAGTGTTTAATATTGATAAAGAAAAAGAAATTGCAAATCTTACTGCAGTCAGAGAAAAAGAAGTAGCAGAGAAAGAACTCGTTATCTCCCAACTAGAAAATGACCAAAGGAAGAAAGAGAGTTACTTACTTTATGGAGGTCTTGGTCTATTGGCTTTTGTTGTACTGATAATATTCAGACAGAGAAGGCAATCTGAAAAGTTATTATTGAATATTCTTCCTGCTAAGATAGCAAAGAGACTAAAAAAACGAAAAGCTGATATTGCAGATGATATAGAAAATGCAAGTACAGTATTTATAGACTTAGTTGGGTTTACTGCTTACTCTAAGGATAAGAAAGCATCAGATGTCGTGAAAATGCTAAACCAGATTTTTTCTAGGATTGACAAGCTTGTATTAAAGCATGGGTTGGAAAAAATAAAGACTATAGGTGATGGATATATGGCTGCAGCAGGTGTTCCAGAATATCAGGAAGACCATACTAAAAGAGCTGCAGACTTTGCCCTTGATGTTCATAAAGTACTTGAGAAATTCAATTCTGAGAATGGAACAGATATTAGTGCAAGAATCGGAATAGAATCAGGACCTATGGTGGCTGGAGTAATTGGAGATATGAAGTTCATCTATGACCTATGGGGAGATACAGTGAACACAGCCAGCCGTATGGAATCTACTGGTACACCAAACAAAGTACATATAACAGAGAACTTCAAACTTGAGCTAGAGAATCATCGAAATGGATTCGTTTTTAGCGAACCTGTTGAGATGGATATTAAGGGTAAGGGAAAGATGAAGACGTTCTATATGGGTTGTAAGGTGCTAGAGACAGTCTAAAAAGGTAATTACTTTGAACTTGTACTTCGACTTGGCACAGCAACATCGAAATGTACTTACTACTCAATTTCAAGTCATTTCAT
>JAUHXN010000021.1 GCA_030426865.1 bacterium
CCATTCAATTGCCTTATATCCGTCTGGCAATAATCCATTTTCAATATTATTTATTGTGGTATCATTTTTAATCACAGACCAAAACACTCTAGAATATCCAAATCCACCATTATCAAATTGATATTCAACGAATTTGAATCTCTTATTTGGAGATATCTTAGAATCCAAGTGCACTAAACTTGGATCTTTCAAATTATGTTTAGAGTGAAATACTTCACTTAGCTCATTTAAGTCAGAATTAATTTTATAACCAAGTATCAATACTCCGATTAAGATAATTACCCCTATAATTTGAAGAGTTCTTTTCATTTCAAAATTTCTTTATTGTTATAATTTTCAATCATTCAACTTACAAAATTCAGCAAAAAACATAAAAAAAGGCCGTTTTCAATTAAGAAAGCGGCCTGTCTCAAATAGTAGTAGCGTATGCTTGGAAATTACTTTACTATTACTCCTTGATGATTTTTTGAAAAAAGTGATTCTTTTCATTTTCTAAGATGAGATAATAATTCCCTGAGGGTAAGTTAGTTTCTATTTCTATTTGACTTGGTATGTTTATAGTGTTATCTAAAACCAAATCACCAATTATAGAATGTATCTTTAGTGAATAGCTACCAGGAGGTACATCTATTGCATCTAAAGTAAATCGATTTACAAATGGACTAGGATATGTCTTGATGGTTCTATATTCATTAAGTGGCACTGATGTTATAGTCAGTAACGAAAGATTATATTTATAGAGTCCACTAAGACCTACAAATTGGAATAAGCTCTTTTTACTCAAGAAAGTTTTGTTCATAGCTATGGCTTTAGGGTCATAACTTCTTTGCTGCTTTATCCAATCTTCACCTCCATTTGTGGTAGTGTAATAAACTTCTAAAGGAGTGAGTGCTATTCCTATTTCAGTGTTAATAAAATTTATATCCCTTATACTCCATCCTATAAAAGTACTATCTTCGTGCTGAAGGTCCCATGTCTTACCTCCATCAATAGAATTATAAATTAAATCATGTCTTTTTTTATCATCACTAAATAAGTTAATACCTCCCGCCCAAAACAACTCATCGTTAAATGAATAAATTGTTTGGATATATCCTCTACCAATTAAAGACTGTTCCCAATTTATACCATTTACAGACCTATTAAATAATGTACTAGTGTCACTAGAGTTAGAATTAGTATTGTAAAATATATTATTCTTAGTAACCAAAACTTCACCTATTGAATGAGTTTTATAAAACTCAGCAGTTTTCCAGTGGTCTTTAGTTATGTAGTAATGAATTCCGTATGCTGCTATACCATAGCCATTGGAATTAGTATGTAGGTTTTTTATATCTGAATAAGTATTTAATTTGAATGAAGTATCATTTTCAAAAGTATTTAGATTGAATTTATTAAGAATCCCATTTTTATCATCATAAGTGATTATTACTTCATTCGGACTCTGTAATTCTGCTAGTTGTGGATTATAGAGTATGAAATCATCAGGTGGGTCTTCACCAAATATATCAAATTTATTATCATAAATCGAATTCCAAGTATCACCACCATCAGTTGACTTAACAATCTCGATAAACAGGGATTGGTTTCTTAAAACCAAATAACAAATATTATCAAAGCATTTGGCATCGGCTATTCTATAGTCATTGAAATCTATTTCTTGACCATTCTTGTATATCGGTACTTTTTCCCAATAACTGTCGTTCCATTCCTGGGAAAAGAGAAGTGTTGGAATTACTATAAGTAGTAGTATATATTTCATTTTTTGCCCTTAGATAGATAGTTGATAGAATAGAGACACGCAAATTGTCAGTTTAGTTACATGTATGTACCGATTTTTTTCACTAAGTGCAATTCAGATAAAGAAACATAAAAAAAGGCCGCTCTCAGTTAAGAAAGCGACCTTTATCAAATCGTAGTAGCGTATGCTTGGAATTTATTTTACTATTACTTTCTGAGTAAATGTTCCGTAGTCAGTTGTCATCTGTATAAAGTATGCACCTGAAACTAAGTTATTAGGAGTCCAAGTTATTCCCCAATTACCTTGAGTCATATATTTAGATACTAAACCTTCTAGTTTGTTTCCAGTAGCATCATATACATCCATTGTTACATTAGTTGATTGAGTTAACTCAAACTCTATAGTAGTTTGCTTTTCAACTGGATTAGGGTATAAGTTGATATTACTTACTTTGTCAAAGTTCGTTACTGCATTGTTGTTCCATTTAACTGAAGCTACGACATCAGTGCTAGGGTTCATAGCACCGCTAGTCTTCATAACGTTGAATGTGTTAAGAGCAGTCCAATCTACAGCCCAATTCGTCTTTCCAAATGCACCGATATAGTCAGTTTGAGTATGGAAACCATTATTAGGTAATTGCTTGACGCCTGACCATGCTGGACCTTGTGCAGGACGAGGATCTAAGCCCCAAGAGTCTTGTATTCTGCTTATAGAAGCTATGTTTGGATTTGCAATTTTGTTACCATTCTCTGATTTGCCTAAGTAAGTTCTAAGAGATTCTAAAGAGTAACCTTTGATTACTTTTCCATCAGATTCAGTGTCAGGTACATCTGGAGCTATATCGTTAAGTGTTGGCATTTCTTTACCATCTATATTCCACCAGATAAAATTCTGTAAGTGCAAGTCACCATTAGCCAATCTAGCTTCCGAATCTTGTCCGTTTTCTAGATCTTCTAAATCAAGTCCTTTCTTAGTTTGTTCAGTCATAATACCGTTCATATACTTACCACCAGCATTATCACGGAATATAAGACCCATTGATTTACTATTTCCAGAGTTAGCACCAGAACCAATGTAAGTAACATTTGCTATTTGTGGTATTGCGAATGGAGCAGAATCATCTGGTTTGTTACCACCATCATGCTCACCTGCCATGTTACCAGTATTTGGAGCTTGGATAGAGAACCAGAATTGACCCATTCCAACAAACCCTTCGTCATAATCGAAAGCATCATCGCCGTTAAAAGCTGATACTAAATATTTAGTATTAACATTACCACCGAACCACTCAAAACCATCATCTTTATTGAATATTACTTCCACGAATTCGATGGTAGTTCCAGCACCAACTGCACCCATAGTAAGTCCATTGATTTCGTTTCCTTCACCTATATCTGAACCACCGTGACGGATTGATACATATTTAACTATACCAGAGTTATCCATTGGGTCGTTCCCACCATATTTACCTAAGTTATTGTTCTCAGGAATACCTTCTATGTTTCTTACAACGTCAGGATTATTTGTAGGAGCATTCCCTAATATAATAAGTCCACCCCATAAGCCCGTTTCTTCCATTGGGAAATCAGTATCGTCGTAAGGATCATCACCTTCGAAAGTGAAGATAATTGGTTGTGAAGGTGTACCTTCTGCATAAATCTTACCACCACGAGCGATAATTAGAGCAGAAGCATTTGATTCTTGACCCGGTTTACCTTGGATGATAGTACCTGGCTCAATCCATAATTCAGCACCTTCTTCAACGAAAACAAATCTGTCAAGTACATAAATGTTATCGTTTGTAAACCATTTTTTCTCACCAGCGTTAATCCAGCTATCAGTCACTACTACAGTGTTAGATGCGATTTGGCGGCTAACTTCAAAGAAGTAAAGACCTGTCCAACGAGCAAACCACATATCACCTGGAGCAAAAGCACCTATGTAATCAACATCTTGTATAAAACTGTCATTTAGTTTTAGAGTTTGACTAGTTGCTGCTGCTGAAGAAGGAGTAGGAGTAGGATTGAACAATCCATTTTGTCCTCTATCTATTTTGTTTAAACCTGGGTCTGTAATCCAGTTGTTATTTTTAGCATTTGCTAGATAATCACGAGCAGGTTGCAAAGAGTAACCTTTGATTACTTTTCCATCAGATTCAGTGTCAGGTACATCTGGAGCTATATCAGTAAGACTTGGATTAGTTTTACCATTTATATCCCACCAGATATTGTTCTTAAGCGCTAGGTCGCCAGTAGTTAATCTATTTCCAGAATCTTCTCCATTTTCCAAATCCTCAATGTTCAATCCCCAAGTAGTGAAACCAGTGAAAATTGAATTATAGTATTTACCGCCAGCGTTGTCTCTAAGTATCAGACCAGCTGATTTATTATTACCAGAGTTTGCTCCAGACCCAATATATGTAACGTTTGAAATTACAGGTCTAGCATAAGGTTGAGAATCATCTGGCTTATTACCACCATCGTGCTCACCACCTTGATTACCAGTGTTAGGAGCTTGTAGAGCTAACCAAAATTGACCTTTACCATTGAATCCTTCATCATAATCGAACGCGTCATCACCGTTAAAAGCAGATACTAAGTATCTAGTATTAACATTACCACCGAACCATTCGAAACCGTCATCTTTGTTGTAAAGTACTTCTACATACTCGATAGTAGTTCCAGCACCAACAGCACCCATAGTAAGACCGTTGATTTCATTTCCTTCACCGATATCAGAACCACCGTGGCGAATAGATACGTAACGTACCACACCTGAATTATCCATTGGGTCGTTGCCACCATATTTACCAAGTTGATTGTTTTCTGGTATACCTTCTATATTTCTTTCAATGTCAGGGTTGTTAGTAGGTGCTTTACCTAGTATTATAAGTCCACCCCAAAGACCAGATTCTTCCATTGGGAAGTCAGTATCATCATAAGGATCATCTCCTTCGAAAGTGAAGATGATTGGTTTATCTGGAGTTCCTTCTGCGTATATTTTACCACCACGAGCGATGATTAGAGCTGATGCGTTTGATTCTTGTCCTGGTTTTCCTTGTATTACTGTCCCTGGTTCTATCCATAGTTCCGCGCCTTCTTCAACGAAGACGAATCTATCTAGAACGTAGATGTTATCTGCCGTCATTGTCTTAGTCTCACCAGCATTTATCCAACTATCAGTGACTGTGATAGTTTCAGCTTGTGATGTATATCCTACTATCATCATTGCTATGATTAATTGTAGTAATTTTTGCATCCTATTAACTCCTAATAAAGTATTATAATAAAAAATAATTAGTCAAAATTATAAGAGAAGCCCAATGAGAAATTAGTTCCTAAGTCATATTGAGTATTGTAGTACTCTTGACCTTTGAAACGATAAAGTCTTTCCATACGAGCGTCTAATATATTTCTAGCTGAGAACTTTAAGTTCAAGTTTTCAATTAATCTTTGGCTGAAAGTAAAGTTCAGCATATTTCTTGGTTGTTCGAAAACATCGGGAGTACCACCTAAACTTACATCTGACAATCTCTCGCCAAATACGTTATAGTGCAATCCAACATCTGTTCCTGATTCATAATCTACATAAGCCAAGTCAACATTTAGAACATAAGGTGATTGACCTTGTAGTTGTCTAGTACGAGAAGCATTCGGGTCATAAGATTGTATTAATTGATATTCTTGATCCGATATATCTACTTGTGATTGTACTAAAGTTAAATTAACACCTAACTGAAAGTTTTCTAATTCAGGTATGAAACCTAAGTTCTTTCTTGCTTCGAATTCCATCCCGAATAGTTGTGCCGAAGCTACATTTTTCATTTGCACGTTACCGTTTGCATTTACTATCACTCTTTCGATTGGGTTGGTGAAATCCTTATAGAAACCACTAACAGAAACAATCTCACCCGGATTCATAAACCATTCCCATCTAACATCGAAATTGTCGATAATAGATCTCTGTAAATTAGGGTTACCAATAAATGTATAGCCACCAACAAACTCGAAGAAATCGAAATCAGCTAATTCTCTAAATGTTGGTCTTGCAAGAGTTTTTCCATAAGCGAATCTTAAATTTTGATTTTCAGATAAGCTATAAACGGCGTTCATCGATGGTAATAAGTCAGCTTCGTTAATGGAAGCTATTGGTAGTGTAGTATCACGACTAGTGATTGACATATCAGTAGTTTCTAACCTAGCTCCACCAATTAATCTGAACCCTTCTACTAACTCTACATCAACCATTCCATAGAAAGCAGTTATATCTTGTGCACCTGTGTAAGCATCCTTAGGTACAAAACGATCTTGCAGATAAATACCGAAATAGTTGAAATTACCTGTAGAAGCCCATTCTTTATACCCTGTACTATCAGCAACAAATTGATTTACATTACCATCAAAAGTCATAGGAGTTCTATTGTCATCTATTTCTAAAACATATCTATCTTGGTTAAAAGATCTTGATGTGTTTTGATATGCGAATCCTGTTTTAAATTTGAAAGCTGTTCCCACTGCTTCTGTTAATGGAATCTCAAAATCAAGTTTTGCATTATTTGCTGTTTCAGTCAAATCTCTGAAATATCGTGTAGGTAAATCATAGTGATTCTCGTCCACTCTCCAAGTAGTATCAGTGCCGTTTATTTGATCAGTTTCGTAAGTGAAGAATCTTAAGTCTGGTTCGTTTTGTAACGTGTTTGCAGTTGATAAATTCCAGTCAATTTTTGCATTAGAAATACTTGCAAAGCTGTGCTCACCAGATAATTGGTATGATTGTATATTTCTTTCAGTATATTTCAATGTGCTAGAGCGAACTAAATCTGTTTCAGGATAAGATTCATCGAAATATGAAATACTTTGTGCTACTGACTCGCCAGATTGATTATAAAATAAATTGAATTTCACTCTATCTGTAGCCGTGAAATCGTAAGCCACATTAGCCAGTGCACCCCAGTTTACTTCAGAAGTACTCTTAGAATCATTTATCAATTTACTAGATCTAAGTTCATTGGCTTCACCCGAAGTTAACTCATATATAGCAAACTGACCATTATTATAATTGTTTATATTATTGCCATAACTTAAGCTAGCTAAGTATCCAAGTGAATTACCGAATAATTGGAATTGGTCACCCATATTAAATGACATACTTCCATTGATTGGTGCTGTAGTTTGGTGAGGTGCCATTTCCGAACTGAACTGCTTAGATAGGTCATCTAGCCTAGCAACACCAGCACCATCTGTATCTTTTTTCTTGCTTCTTATGTCTTGTAGAGTTGGGATTGCATCTGCATTCTTTACTGCATCAGGTACGCTTCTCGAACCATCGTCAAAACCTAACCAATCTGTAGATGATCCATTGTAAGTTAGTACATCTTGTCCAGTAACGATTGTATTAGCTGTAGAAGACATAGAAAGACTTGCACTGAATTTATCAGGGTAAGACTTTGTTTTTATATCAACTGAACCACCAGTAAAATCACCAGGTTTGTCAGGAGTTGCCGTTTTGATAGTTACTATGTTTTCTATCATTCCAGAAGGGAATAAATCTAAGTGAACTGATTTTTTATCAGGGTCAGCACTTGGTAAAGATGTCCCATTAAGTTGAGTGTTAGAGTATCTATCACCCAAACCACGTATAAATACGTGTTTACCGCCTACAACGGAAGCGCCAGTTACATTATTCATTGCGGCTGCTGCATCACCAGCACCACCTCGAGATATTTCTTTAGAACCAATCGCATCTGAAAATGATTGAGATTTTTGTCTTTCTTTAAGAAGAGCAGCACCAGTTTCTTGTACTGCTTTAGCTGTTACCAATACTTCATCACTCATACTTGATTCAGTTTTCAAAGCTATCTCAACTTTAGTTGTCTCATCAGCTTTGATTACAACGTCTTTTACTTCTGTTTTAGCATAACCAATATAAGAGAAAGTGACTGTATAGATACCAGGGGTTATCTTTTTGATAGTATAGCTACCATCTACTTTAGTCATAGCACCTAGTTTGGTGTCTTTGATTTGTACAGTAGCGCCTATCATAGCATCACCATAGTCTTGGTCAGTGACAACACCCGATAGCGTACCAGTTTGTGATAATAGAGAAACTGACATTATTGCCATAGTTCCGAATAGTAAGATTATCTTAGTCAAGTAGTTCATTTTAGAGCTCCACATTTATTATTACTTGTTTGACTTAAATTATTAATTGTTTTAATTTCGTATTTAAAGATGGTAGGAAAGCTCACCGCGAAATCCGCGTTAAGTTGTGAAGCTCCGAATCGCATTAAGTTAGAATTTTTTCTAGACCAATACTGACGGTTCAGGGTTCGCTTCCCACCATAAATTTTTCGTTTTTGAATATAAGATGATATTTCGAAAATCATCAGATTCAATTCTGAGATTAAGTTATTCATTCAGACTTATCGAGCTTCACTTGAATATTTTCGTTTTCGTTTCTTGACACAGTGCAAAGTTGTGTTATTAGATTTAAGGTGTGTTGAATCTTGTGTTAAGATTGTGTTAAATACGGTTTGGGTTGTTAGCTTTGTGTAGTAGCAGTGAAGCGAGTGTTAAGAAAGTGTTAAGGTTGCAGAAATAGATAGTGTACTAATGAGAAATGTTATTAAAAAACAGAATTAGAGTTTTTTAAGTAGTAGGATATATTAATAGGATAATGGAGTAGATTTTTTTGATTAGTTTGAATTTAGTTACTCGATTTTAAATTCGCTAAGTATAAATTCTGAATCTGGTTCATATTCTTTGGTTTCTTGTAAAAGTTTTAGACACTTTTCAAATTCTAATTCAACTGTAACCTGTAAACTTACGGTACCTAACGGTCTTTTCTTTATACTTCATATAAGTTGTAAGTAGCAACCTAATGTCATTTATCCGCCAATAATAATCATTGTTTTGAATATAGCAAACCTCATTATATGAAATTACCATTGAACCACGAGGATAATCTGTCAAAGAAAATTTCTTAAGATTGCATGTATGTACTACGTCTTTATTATATTTTTTAAACTCTAAGGTTACTTTATTGTCGTGGATATAAATTTTTCTCAGATTGAATCTTTGATAATAAGCTCTTCCTATAAAACCCATAACTAAATAAGCAACTATAAAATAAAAAGCTCTAATATCCAACGTGTGGATTATTCCATATATTGTAAAAACTATAGCTACAATATACCAAGTACCCCCTAACCAATAGAAAAAATCTTTATAGACTCTTTGCTTGTAGCTATGTAGATCTTTTTCAATTTCTAATTCCATTAATAACTTTCCATCAATCGTCTAAAATATGGTATTGTACCTAGTATGATTGGACTTATGAATACTGAAAAACAAATAATCCAAAAAAAGAACTCATGAATATAAAGTGTTGGCAAATTTAAATTGACATAATATAAATTCAATATCACAAAAAAGATTACGTTGAATGTTGAAAATATTATGGGTTTAAAATTTAATCTCAATCTAAATAGAAATTTACATAAAAGTAAAAAGCAGATTAATAATGGTAAATAATGGAATAACAATCTCCAAAAGTTCCAAATAAATGGCACACTTATACTAGAAAATATATAGTGTTTAAAAGAACCAGAATTAACTAAATTATAGATCAATGAAATAAAAATACTTGTTAAGGTTTCAAATATTATTAATGTTGCATATATGATAGTAGTTTTAATAATCATTATTCGTTTGACTTTTTTTTACTCTAATCAATGTATCAACCCAGATAAGATTACTACATTTATTATCCTCATAGTACTCTATCCATTTCTTCTTATCAGAATTATATTGTTCCAAATTTTTATATTCAAAGCTGTAGTCAAATAATTTTGAGTAACTAACACTAATAGTATAATATGAAAGAGTATCTAAATTATTAATTAGTGAATATTCTTCACTATCTAAATCATTTTGATGTGACTTTGGGGAACTTTTATCAAATTTCCTAAGAACCACGGTGTCTATTCTTTTTAGAAGCCGAAAATACTTTTCTTTGAACTCAAGATTTTCTAAACAAAGGTCTTTCAAAATTATTCTATTAATTCCGCTTTCATCTTGTTTACTAGATAAATTGGAGTTAGAAGGATTTAAAACGAAAAAAATAATCATTATTAGAAAATAACGGTTCATATTTAATCTCTATTTCATTTTTTTGTTTTACTCTATTTTAAATTCGCTCAATATAAACTCAGAAGCTGGTTCGAAAGTCTCTTTCTCATAGATATTTGTTTGGTAGCTTGAAGGACTCTTTTTATAAAAGAATTGAGTGTATACATGTCCCTTATTTATAGAATAGTAAAATCCACCTAGATTATCTTTATCTTTATAACTAATTCTAATCGTACTCATTTCCCAGTATCTAGTTTTTAATTCAACATTTCTTTCAATAGTCTTTTTAGTTAAGTCATAAGAAAGATAATCAAAACTACTATCACTCGGTACAAAGAGATAAGGCTTAATCCAATTGTTGACTGGAGGTTTAACACTTTCAATTATACCCTGATAAGTTTTAATAAGATAAGTATAAGTAACAGTTTCAGCTTCTTCTGAATTAGGTCTGAAGAATTTACTTTCTTTCTTGAATACAGGAACGTACATTAGAGAATCACCAAAATATATTTCTTCAAATGTGTATTCGATAATCCTATATTCATAGCGCCCTTTAAGTTCTATATTATTACTACCGTTCATAGATAAGTATAACATTTGCCAATAGTTCCCAACTGTAATAGGGTAGTACTCATTCTGATATTCGAATGGGTCAGAAACAGGTGTTAGAAAAGGTAATCCTTTCGCATACGAAGATACGACCAAAGATAATAGAGTAAACGTGAATAGTGTTGAAACAATTAGATTATACATTTTTTAAAACTCCCATATTTTAACTCGATAAATCTAACAAAATTTACCTTAAACATTATAATAAAAATGGGACTAAAGTCCATTTGGGTTTGTAAATAACATCCATCCGTCGGTTAAAACCAACGACAATACATCGCTATTTTTAACTTTTCGTTTCATAAAAAAGTATAGTATTGCAGTTGGCTTTAGCCAACCGGTAAGAACATTCTTGCCAAATAGTGACTTTAGTCACATTGGGGTTTGAACAATCCAAATTATAGTTCAAATTCTCCCTAATCCCACAAATGTAAACTTTTATAAATATTCTTCGTATTTTTGTTTTTTATATATTATCAAAAGAACAAGAAAATATGTCAGCACGTTATAAATCATACAAATACATAGAAGATTTGTCCAAATACGATGGGCAAGAAATAACCCTTAATGGTTGGGTTTACAACAAAACTGGAAAAGGAAAATTACAATTTATCCAACTTCGCGATGGCTCAGGAGTAGCGCAATGCGTGGTATTCAAAGGGAATGTTAGCGAAGAGGATTTCGAAGCTGCAAAATCACTTACACAAGAATCTTCACTTAGTGTTACTGGGACTGTAAAGTCAAACGATAGAGCACCAGGTGGGTTTGAGCTAGATGTTACTTCACTGAAAGTATATCAGATAGCAGATGAATACCCTATTAGTCCGAAAGAGCATGGCGATGCATTCTTGATAGAGAATCGCCACTTGTGGTTACGTTCATCACGTCAGCACGCTATTATGCGTGTTCGTTCGGTTATAGTTAAAGCTATTCGAGATTTCTTGGACAATTGTGGTTTCCGCCTTATGGATTCACCTATTTTAACTCCGAATGCTTGCGAAGGTACTTCGACTTTATTCGAGACTAAATATTTCGATTTAGGAAATGCTTATTTATCTCAATCAGGTCAGCTGTATGCAGAAGCTTCAGCTATGGCTTTAGGAAGAACTTATACTTTTGGCCCAACTTTCAGAGCTGAGAAATCTAAGACTAGAAAACACTTAACTGAGTTTTGGATGGTGGAACCAGAAGCGGCCTTCTTCGATTTGGAAGATGATATGCAATTAGCAGAAGATATGACAGTTTATATAGTAAAGCAAGTACTAGCTAACTGTGAAAAAGAATTAGAAACTTTAGAAAGAGATATAGAACCGCTTAAGAAAGTAGTAGGTGGATTCCCTCGTATGTCATATACGGAAGCGGTCGAGTGGTTACAAGAAAATAAAGTCCCTCTAATACAAAAAGTAGATGGAGTTGATAAGGAGATACATCCTTTCCCTTGGGGCGAAGATTTTGGTACAGTACAAGAAGAAGCATTGATGGAGCAATTTGATCAACCTTGTTTCATCTATGATTACCCGACTGAAGTTAAAGCATTTTATATGAAACGCGACCCAGAAAACCCAAAAGTAGTAAAAGCTATGGATATGTTAGGCCCTGAGAAAGCAGGTGAACTAATAGGTGGTAGCCAAAGAGAAGATGACCACGACTTACTATTAGAAAGAATACAACATGAAGATTTACCTTTGGAAGAATTCCAATGGTATTTGGATTTGCGTAAATATGGTAGTGTGCCTCATTCTGGTTTCGGAATGGGATTAGAAAGAACAGTCAAATGGATTACTGGTGCTAAGCACATACGTGAGACTATCCCAATGCCACGTACTATACATAGAATCGTTCCTTAAGCAAGAACGAAATAGAATAAAAAGAAACCTCAGCAGAAATGTTGAGGTTTTTTTTTGTGAATAATAAAAATTTAAAGTAATCATTTGTGTAATCTTGAAGTGTATTTAAATGCAAGATTATACTTGTTTAATCTAGTAGTTCAGCTCATGAAAAAGCTAGTTATTTTGACAATAAATAAGAGATAAAAGAGTCTTTATTATTGGAATATATGGTAGAATTTAGTATATTTAGGTATGAAATAAATGTTGATTATTTGTAAAAATATTGAAACTAAAAATTTAATTATTAATAATATATAAGGGCGTGTTTATGAAAGAACAATCTTTTACTAAATATGGTATTCTAATACTTTTGATTACAGTATTAGCAATGACTGATAGTGTGGCTAAAACAATAACCACTACGACAGAAGGAGGGAAATGGTCTGAAGCTACTACTTGGGTAGGAGGTGTAATTCCGACTAAAGATGATGACGTAGTTATAACTTCATTAGTTATTACTAACGGAGGTAGTTATTCTACGAAAACATATTATTCTAAGAATCTAACTGTCAATAGTGGGGGTAAAATCCTAAGAGAAGGTGAAGGATCCGGTGGTTATGTAATCTTAGAAGTTAACGGTAGTCTTACTAATAATGGTGAAATCATAGATTTGAGAGATTGGTTTGATATTAAAATCTATGGCAATCTAACAAACAACGGAGTATTGAAGCCTAGAACTATAAATATGCTAGGAAGTAATGTAAGTTTAACTACTCTAGAACCAATAGAGAGTTCAAACTTAAGAATTCAAACATCAGATAATGAAATTACAGTTTTATCTGATTTGAAATTTAAGAATTGCTACGTTACAACTGATAAAGAAAAGTATCTGAATTTAGGTAATCATAATCTATTCTTAGACGCTGATACTATAACTTATGATGGTTATTATGGTACAATGTATTCGAAGTCAGAATTTTCTGTACCATTGAAGATTACTTCTTCTTCAACATTAAATATAAATAAATCAATATTTAGAGGTGATGTTACTGGTGATGTGACAATCCGAAGCTCTGACTATGCTTTTCTAAGAGGAATTAATATAAATGGGGATTTATCAATTGAAGAGGGTACAAAACTAAGTTCAGTTAAAAACTTAGAAACGATAAAAGTTTATGGGAATTTCTATAATAATGGAATTCTAAATAACGATTCTGTTAGAACCGCTGGGTTTGCTTTTCCTGCTAGATCTATGCGAGTTTATATTTATGGTGATTACTTCAACACCCAAACTACAGGCATAACAGATATTTACTTAGTTACTGAAGGCGAAACTAGAAAACTGTCTGGTAACGTAGATAATTATATTAAGGTTATGCAATCAGAATCATCTGAGACTCCAGGAGGTAAAGTTCTAATTGACGATAAATTTGTAATTGGTGGAAAATTAGATTTATATGCTGATGTGGAAATTGATACAACAGGTCATTTGATATTAGAAAAAACGGGGTACGGTCAGTTCTATAATAAGGATGGGAATGTACTAACTAATAATGGAATATTGGATAGAATACATCATGTTGGAGATAATTGGAACTATAGATCGTTTGTAGGACAAGGGGGAACATTTGTTGATTATGAATTAAGAGATTGGGAAGGAACACTTAATAGTGTTTATGTAAAAACAGTTAATAATCAGTCATACCCTGGGTTACCGGGTACAACTAAAAGGTGGTGGAGAATACAGTCACCTGATGAATATACAGATTTACAGTACACAATTAAGTTCTATTACGATGAAGCACAATTAAACGGTCAGAAAGAAGAAGACCTAAATGTATTCAGAACTACAGATGGCGGTCTTACTTGGAAAGTTGTATCTATTGGCGAATATGTAGAACATAATACTGAAGAGAATTATTTCTCAATAGGTACATGGAGTAAAAAAGAGTCATTGTTAACTGAGTTTGGAGACTTTGTAATAGGCACGGGTGATGAGAGTGTACCACTAGAATCGCCAATAGAGATTAACCTAACAGGTCGTAGTGATGTCCGTTTGGGAGCTCCGAATCCGTTTACTGTTACTATTGATAATATTACCAATAAGCAAACAGAAAGCTATATACTAGCGATTGATGTGGACGATGAGATAGTATTTGATTATTTCGAGTTCTATTCGAACGATGGAATGATTAAAGTTCCATTTGATTCAATGGGGTTAAAAAAAGATGATACGGCTTTACTTTTCGTACCATCGTTGAATCCAAATGAAACTGTGAAATTTGATTTTGTAGTTAAAGGAGTTGCCCCTGGCACTAAAGGGACATTGTCAGCTGGTAAGTCAATTTTAACTGGAGCCGTTGGTAAAAACTTAAGAAATGATGCAATAGAGGAAGTAATTGTTAACTATGTGAATGGTAAAGTTCAGCTTGATGATAAAGAATTAGCTGAATATGCGCGTGGACTAGGACTTACGGTACAACAAGTAAAACTGCAAAAACAGAAAGAAGGTGTTGGTGTATTCACATTCAAATCTATTCTAAAAACTGGAGCGGAAAAAGTATCTAATTCGAATCCAGTTTCTAAAGTATTATTCAAGATAGGGTCTGCTATTGAAACAGTTTCTAAGATTGCTCCTACTCTACGACAAAGACTATTCCATTGGTTCTACAAGGAAACTGGACTTTACGGAGTTGAAGAATCGAAAGTCGTAGCTGGAAAAGGAAAAGAAATTACAATGGTAAAATCTTGGGATCCGAATGAGAAAAGTGGTCCATCTGGATATGGTGAGGATAACTATTTACGTAGCGCTAGTACATTCCATTACAATATATCATTTGAGAATAAGAAAGAGGCAACAGCACCGGCGTACAAAGTTGAAATACTAGATACTCTATCTTCTGTATTCGATTGGGAGTCAGTTGAGTTCGGTAATACTAGCCACACTGGCGAAGGATACAACTGGACTATGGAAAGAAAAGGCAATGTATTAAGATGGTATATAGAGGGAATAGAATTGCCACCAAACGTAACACCACCACAAGGGGAGGGATTCGTTTCATTCAGCGTGAAGCTAAAAGACAATACTAACTCTGGTGAGACTATAAAAAATAATGCAACTATAGTATTCGATGAAAACCCAGCAATAACGACTAATACTTGGGTGAATGTAATAGATACAATTGCACCAGTTACTAATAGTCTGGCAGCAAACTACATAGAAGTAGATGAATCAATAGCATTAGCAGTAGATGCTGCAGATAATAGCAATGGCTCTGGTGTTGGTGAGCTATCGTACTATGTATCAGTTGACGGCGCTCCTTTCCAACTAATAGGTAGTGGCTTCGATACTGAGATTAGCTACGAAGCTAATCTGGAGAAAGGTAAAGTTTATAGATTTTATGCAGTTGCTACTGATAACGTAGGCAACCAAGAGAACAAAGTCCCACAGATAACCGAAGTAGATATTACAACTCCATCTAGCGTAGAGAATAATAACTTTAGCGCAGAAGTAAATATCTATCCGAACCCTGTTCAAAGTTCATTGAATATCGAATTCAATTCTGAGGATGCAAAACCAGTTAGCTATCAGCTTACTGATATGAGCGGCAAAGTGATGATAGAAGGTAACTTCGCACCGGGTATAGGATTGAGTAATTATAATCTGAACATATCTGATTTAACTGCCGGTGTATATATACTCCGATTGAATCAGGACAGAAAGCAAGGTATATATAAAATTATAAAACAATAATTCATAAAAAATGTCTAATTCAAAAGGAGAATCATTCAATTGGTTCTCCTTTTTCGGATTACAAAATTATTCATCTTCAAAAACGTCTTAGAAAATACAAATACAGATTAAAACTAAGAAGAAATAACTATGAGTACTTCTACCAAAGATAGACTAAAAGAACTAGAAATAGAACTATCAAATCTAAAAGAAACAAGAAATATATTAAAAGCGAAATGGGAATCTGAGAAAGGTAAACTACAAGAGATTCGCACATTCAAAGAAGAAATAGACGCACTAAAAACAGAAGCCGACAGATACGAAAGAGAAGGTAATCTAGATAAAGTCGCCGAAATCCGCTATGGTAAAATACATCAGCTTGAATCAAAAATAACTAAAGCTAATGATGAATTAGAAGAGTTACAAAAAAACAGTCATCTACTCAAAGAGCAAGTTACCGAAGAGGACATAGCTGAAATAGTATCCAAATGGACTGGAATACCTGTCTCAAAGATGATAGAAAGCGAAAAGCAAAAACTTCTAAAAATGGAAGATCTACTGCACGAAAGAGTAGTAGGCCAAGAAGAAGCCGTAGCCGCTGTATCTAATTCTATTCGCCGCTCAAGAGCCGGTTTGCAAGATGAGAATCGTCCAATTGGCTCATTCATCTTCATAGGTACAACTGGTGTTGGTAAGACGGAATTAGCGAAGGCATTAGCTGAATATCTATTCGATGATGAGAATGCAATAATCCGATTGGATATGAGCGAGTACATGGATAAATTCTCCGTAACTCGTCTGATAGGTGCACCGCCGGGCTATGTCGGCTATGATGAGGGTGGACAACTAACAGAAAATGTACGCCGTAAGCAATATAGCGTTATCTTACTCGATGAGATTGAGAAGGCGCATCCCGATGTGTTCAATATCTTGCTGCAAGTGCTTGATGATGGCCGCTTGACTGATAGCAAAGGACGAACAGTTAATTTCAAAAATACGATTATTATTATGACTTCAAACCTGGGTACAGAGTTCTTGACTAGTAAAATGGGGGAGATGAACTCTGATAACCGCGAGCAACTGTTAGTAGAAGCAAGAGAGCAAATAATTGGAAAAATGAAGCAGGTAATGCGTCCAGAATTCCTCAATAGAATAGATGAAGTTGTTATGTTCAAGCCATTACTCAAAGAGGAAGTGGCAAATATTGCAAAACTACAATTCAATATATTAGCAGAAAGATTATCGAAGCAAAATCTGAAATTAGAGATTACCGATGAGGCCTTGAAATGGTTAGCCGAGATAAGCTATGATGTAAACTATGGAGCTCGTCCTATTAAGCGGACTATTCAGAAGAAAATAACAGATCCTCTTTCAATGAATGTGCTTTCTGGCGAAATAAAAGAGAAAGGAACAATAATAGTGGACACTGATGGCGATGGTAAGTTTATATTCAAAATAGAAAATAATTAATTTCGGGAATGGGAAATGCAATAGTATTTCCCATTTTTACATACATATCTCTAATGGGTCTAGTATTTTCTTCTTCTCTTCTATTATAGCTTTTGCTTTTTCTATTTCACTTTCGTCTAGTGACTCTCTTATAACTTGTCTTCTGGAGTTTACATTTTGTATAGGGTCATAGTATGCAGCTAGTTCGGCCCAAACGTATGACATTATTGTCCAATGCTTGTCATAGCTTTGTTTCTCGAAGTATATCACAGAAAGCATTCCCATAGCTCTACCATATTTTAGCTCCGAAGCTTTTAGTAGATAGAGTTCCGCCAAAGAATCATTTGCCATTGATAAACTTGTATCTGCATAGCAAAAACCAACTATATATTGTGAAACGCAGTCATTTGAATCTCTAGCATATTTCTCTAGATGTTTAAATGCTTTTTCATAATTTTTAGCATTAAATGCCTCTAAACCTCGTTGGAAATCGGTTACTTGAGCTGTGACTGAAATAGAACAAATAATCCCAATAAGTATCAGATATTTAAGCAATTTCATTTAATCTTAGTATGTTATTTTTGCAAGTCATATCGCAAATATACGTATTATCTATAAATATTGTTATTCTTTGCAATATTTACTTCTATATTCGATTGGTGTCATACCAGTTATTTTTTTAAAAGTGGTTCTAAAAGCTTTATTATCAGAGTAACCTACATCATACATTACTTCAGTTATATTCTTATTACTCAATTCGAAACTGCGCTTGGCTGCTTCTATTTTAATTCTTTGTATATATTCGAGTACCGTATTATTAGTCGCCTTTTTGAATCTTCTTTCTAGACTTCTCCTACCTAATGAAGATTTCTCAGCCAAATCTGACACAGTAATTCTATCTTTCAAATTTGACTCTATTATGTTCTGAACTTCTAAAACTTGATTGTCATCATGATTCTTCTGTCCTTCGAACATCATAAATCTCGACTGATTGTCTCTATCAATATCAATAGCAAAGAACTTTGCCGCCAATATTGCGGTATCTCTATTCGTATATTTTTCGACTAAGTAAAGTAGTAATGCCCAATATGAATTAGCCCCACCACTTGAGTAAATGCCGTTCTCTTCTGTAATTATAGTATAATCTACTAATTCGACATCTGGGAAGAATGCCCTGAACTGATTAGCACTAACCCAATGTGAAGAACACTTTTTACCACTTAACAATCCTGTGGAAGCCAATAAAAATGAACCAACACAAAGTGAGGCCAATTCTGCCCCTTTCTCGTAGTGATTAATAAGCCAAGGTATATATTCCAAATTCTTTTCTATTGCTTTCCCAAAATCACCGCTAATTGCAGGTATTATAATCAAATCAGTTTTGCTTACTTCATCAATAGTTTTATCTACATTGACAGTATAGAGATTGTTCTCAAGTTCTATATGCTTTTTGAGACCTATCACTTCTATATCGAATAATTTTTCTTTACCTTGTTGCTTTAG
>JAUHXN010000302.1 GCA_030426865.1 bacterium
TGCAACGCACATTATAACTTAGAAACGGAAGATTTTGACAAGTTAAAGGAAATAACTTTAGCAAAGAGTAATTGAGAATTAAAATAGAAAGGGGGCTGAAAAAGCCCCTTTTTTATTAAATAATCTTAAATTCGATTCTTCTGTTCTTAGCCATTGCTTTCTTAGTTCCACTTGTATCTAGTGGTTTTGATTCGCCAAATCCTTTGGCCTGAAGTCTTGTAGGAGATATTCCTTTCTTTATCAGGTAGAACATAACTGCCTCTGCCCTATCTATGGATAATCTCATATTTACATCTTCATTTCCTTCTTGGTCAGTATGACCTTGAATTTCGATTTTTATGTCTTTTTCTCTCTCTAACCAATTGGCTATATCATCGAGTATAAGTTCTGACTCTACCCTTATCTCAGCACTACCTGTTAAGAAGTGAATACCTTTAGGTTTGTAAGTCTCCCCTTTTTTTATCTTTTCTATTTCCTGTACAATAATTACAGTATCAGGTTTTGATTTGACAAATACAGTGTCTCTTTTTTCTATTTCTTTTACGAATGCTTCTGTTTGTGGGCATCCTTGTAGTATCTTAATACCAAAAACTGAAGGACATTTATCATCAATATCTGGTATTCCATCACCATCAGTGTCTCCTTTCATCGGGTCAGATCCAGCTTTTATTTCAGCAATATCTGGCATACCATCTCTATCAGAATCCGCTATATTAGGATTCGAATTATGGAGCATTACTTCTTCATAATCTGTCAAACCATCTTTATCAGTATCTGCATCATTAAGATTCGTTGCATTTGCTACTTCTTGGGCATCTGTTAATCCGTCTCCGTCTGAGTCAATAGATAGTGGATTAGATTTGTATAGATGAATCTCATCATAATCACTTATACCATCATCATCTGTATCAGCTTTATAAGGATATGTTCCATATTCTTTTTCTTCATCATTTGTTAACCCATCATTATCTGGATCATTGTCACTAAATAGATAATATGACAACTTCATACCAACTTCACCAATACCATCAGTATTAGCAACAGAACCTTCAGGAGGTATTTGTGCATAACCATCTAAGTAATCTGTTGTTAATATATGATAAGATGCATGAACACCTAGTGATAAATCTCTGTACAGAAATACATCTATCCCCATACCGCCAACAGGATGGAAATCAATTTCATCTTGAACTTTGAATTCTGGATAGTGAATTCTATCACCACCTGGGTCCAATGGACTATCTTGTATATCTTGATTCTGAAAAGAAAGCACCGAATAACCACCAAATATATAGTAGTTTATTTGTGAACGGGGAAATATATTAATAAAAAGTAGAAAATCGACTGTTGTAATTTTAGTAGTTCGTTCGTAAGATCTTTTATCTGCATCTAGAAAATACTCTCTAGGGAATTGACGGTAGAAATCCTCACCAAGTCTATTAATATATCGGCGATTATATTGTAAGTATCCATTTCCAGCTCTTGCACCTATAGCAAATTCAGGTACGTAAGGAATAAAATACCGAGTGAAAAAACCACCTGCATAACCAACATTATTATCTGTAAATTCACCAAAATATTTAGTTAGATAACCGGTAGCACCAACTTCTAATCTACCATCTGCGTAAATACCTTCTTTAACGAAGGTTTGAGACATCGTAGAAAACGATAATGCAATAAATATTAATAGAACTGTGTTTATCAACTTCATATTTTATAAACACTTTGTGTTAATTCGTTACTTTAAAATTGTGTCATTTCGATCTGGTGATACTGAAATCAATGATATTCTAGCACCAGTGAATTCTTCTATGAAATCAATATAATCTTTTACTTCTATTGGGAATTCATCATAAGATTTAAATTGAGTAGTATCTGTTTTCCAACCTTTGAAAGTTTTATAAACCAATTCGATATTATTAAATTTCTGCATATCCACAGGGAATGAATTTAATACCTTTCCATTAATTGTGTAGCCAGTACAGACCTTTATCTCTTCCAAACCATCCAATACATCAAGTTTAGTTAATACTATATTACTAATTCCATTTATCATTACTGAGTATTTTAGTGCGAATAAATCTAACCAACCACATCTACGAGGTCTTCCAGTAGTAGCTCCATACTCATGACCAACATTTGCTAAATGCTTTCCAATCTCATCATCTAGCTGGGTAGGAAATGGGCCATTACCAACCCTAGTAGTATAAGCTTTTACAATACCTATAATTTCATCTACTTTAGTAGGAGGAATTCCCAAGCCAGTACAAGCTCCACCCGAAGTTGGGTTTGAACTTGTTACAAATGGATAAGTACCATGATCTAAATCTAGTAATGCACCTTGTGCACCTTCAACTAGGATTTCCTTATTTTCAACAATGTAATTATTAAGTAAAGTTGAAATATCTGTTACATAAGGGTCTATAAGTTTATCAAATTCTATATACTTTTCAACTATAGCATCAACATCTAACTCGTCGTGACCATATATTTTCGTCAGGACTTCATTATATTCATTGATATTATATCTTAATTTTTCTTCAAAATCTTTTCTATCTAATAAATCAACTATTCTGATACCTGTTCTTTTAGCTTTATCTATGTAGGCAGGTCCTATTCCTCTACCAGTAGTACCAATAGATTTATCAGAATTATGACTTTCTCTAACCGTGTCCATCATCTTGTGATAAGGCATTATTAGGTGAGCTTTATGACTGATGAATAATCTTCCAGTAACATCGATATTATGAGATTTGAGCATCTCAATTTCATCCATAAGTGCAACAGGGTCTATTACAACACCATTCCCAATAACACATTTCGTTGTAGGGTTAAGTATTCCCGAAGGAATCAAGTGTAATACATATTTTTTATCATCTATGACTATGGTATGACCAGCATTTGCCCCACCTTGGAACCTGGCTACTATATCAGCATTGGCACTTAGTAAATCGACTATTTTGCCTTTTCCTTCATCACCCCATTGGGCTCCGACAATTACTTTTACACTCATCTTTTTTACCTTGAAATAGAAAACAAAAACTCCGAACTAAAATGTCCGGAGTATAAAAAATTCCTTTTTAGACCCCTAATTAATCTACGCTAATTGCAGATTCTAAAGTGTCATTGATAGTCAATATTTGAGTCAAATTAGTGATTTTAAACAATTCTAATATCTTTTCACTAGGTGCAGCAATTACAAGATTACATTTATTCTTAGTGCAACTTGTATGAGCACCTACTATCATACCCAAACCAGAACTATTTAAAACTTTCACATTTGTTAAGTCCACTATAACCTTAGTTGGATTAGAGTCTAAAGCTTCTTCTACTAATGATGAAAACTCTATAACTTGAGTCCCACCTAACACTTCACTAGGAAGACTTAATATTGATACATTATTTTTATTAGATAATTTCATAATTATGCTGTTACTGTTTTGACATCATTTTCACCAATGTCAGTTTTCTTAACATTAGTAAAGTACCATAAAGCAAAT
>JAUHXN010000303.1 GCA_030426865.1 bacterium
CCCAAACCCCAAACCCCAAACCCCAAACCCCAAACCCCCAACCCCAAACCCCATTATAGTTTAACTCTAATCACACATATATAAATACTTTATTAAACTAAATTTAAAAATAATAAAAATTAATATCATTTCTTTTGGAATTGTTCATACAAATATTCTCCTTTTTGAACTGGATGGACATCAACTTTTTTTTCAACAATTTATTCAATCTTATGAACATTATCTCCTTAATTCTAAACGACTCTAGTAACAGTCTCAGTTGGTCTCTATACAACTCTTGTAACAGTTTCAGTTGGTTTCTCAACAACTCTAGTAACTGTCTCAGTTGGCATATTTCTCTAAACATAATGAGGTTCTTCCATGATAACTCTTTCTTCAATGATTTATTCACCTTAAAATTGACTCATAAATCTCTTCTTCTTATCAGATAGATTAGATTAGAAAAATGAAGGAACAGACTCTTCATTCTAAACCTTTCTAACTTCAACTTCCTATAAATCAGGTCTATCAATGAGTTCATATTATCCTTGAACATCTTATTTGAATCTAGTCTAAACAACTTCATAATCATCATCGAGTTGAACTTAACCAACATTAACATTTTGAATATTTTATACTGGGTTGAGTGCCAATTTTCTGCATTGATTCCAATGATCATACAATCTCCATATCAATACTAAAGCATTCCATAAAAGTACTAGGAAGATCAATATAGCAACAAAATAACCAATTATCCATCTGGCTCTACCAGACATTTCTTCAATTTCATCATCAAATACCAAAACAGACATAAATATCTTAGCAATCAATAGTAAAACATGAATACCAATTTATTCTAATTTCCAGAATCTTGTATTAGCAGGTTATAATACAATAACAAATACAGTAAGTAAGAAAAGAGCAATCAATGGAATTAAAATTTAAGTGACTCTATTATCGTAAGTTATAACAAGGAAAAATGCGAAAATAACATAATGTAAGTATTATATACCTTAGAATAGTTTATGTGGAATGGCTCTTTCAAGTCCTTTATATACAAATCCCCATTTACTTGAGTAATCATATGAATCCAATACTTCATCAGTTTTAAGTGGAACAATTTAATCCCAAACCCACATCAAGAAAATAATGAATAAATAAATAGCAGCAAAAATAACTGAAGTTTTCAACAAAGCATGAGCATATTCATAAGAATCATTCATGAAATTATATAAACAAAATACTACAATTTCAGTAATAAATATCAAAAATACTGTCCAAATTATCTTATAGAAGAAATGATTATAAATTGATTCCCAACATCTTTTAGAAGCAGCAGCTTTTTCTTTCTATTCTTGTGTTAATTAAGAGAAGTTTTCAGGTAATAAAGCTTTTCTCTTCATACTATATATAATATATACAATTAAAGCTACAAATAATACGAATCCTTGTATAATCAATATTAAACCAAATTGAATAACAAAATGATTATATAGATCTTCTTCAAAGAATCTTCTATGTTCATTGTTTTTAAAATTATTAGCAACATCAGGATCATCTCCATGATTATCTAAGGCAGCTTTTTTAATACCTTCTTTATGCCAGGTAATAGTCCATTTTAAGAAGTAGTGCATAAATCTTAATAAATTTCTTGGTAAGTATGAGTTATATAAAGCCCAAAAAGCCATATATTAAGCCATTAAGAAAGTTTAAATGAATTTTTGATAATAAAAATCATAAAAACCAAAATCAGACATTAATGGACATCTATAGAATAATCCAATAATACCAAAGAATAAACCAACGAAAAATACAATAGCAGCAACTTTTCCGAAAACTTCAAAAGAATCTTCAATATCCTCATTCTTAAATTGATGTCTTCCATTTGGTAACAATAATGGGTTAACATTATTTTCCAAAGCGAAATTAGTAAATGATTGATTTCTAAGGGCATTTCTATTAGCATCTAAATAATCATTCTAATTCTTTAATGAAACAGTAGCCTTTGGATTTTTTTCAGGGAACTCATCATCCCATACAAAATCGTAAACAACCCTATTATCTTCAGGGAAATCTTAAGCTGTTACTGTATAATCCTCTCCCAAAGTACCATTTGCAATATCAAGATTCAAATTAGAAGAGAGTGGTCCTGTTAAACCTTCAATTGGTTGGATCTATTTTACTTCAATAGAAGTTGGTGATAGAGTCTTAGTTTCGAAAAATTCTTAAACAAGATCTGAACAATCATCTTCTTTACATTTAAAGCAATAAGAATCATCTATATTTTTATACCCTTCGACACAAGAATCAACACATTTATCTCCTTATTGTAATTTTCCATCAAGACAAACAGCACATGATAGGTTTTTAGAGTCAAGACTGTTATATACTTTACATGTTTACTCGCATTTATTGTCTTCTACATCTCTGAATAAGGAGTAGATGGTTCCTTAAGCAGAATTAATAGAAGATTGATAGTAGAGTTTAACTTCTCCTTCGAATTCATTCTCTAATTTTTCGAAAATTAAAATTTTTTAAGAATCAAATTCAGGTGTTAGGTCAGTTTATTATTAAGGTGCTTATAAAGCTTCATTATCGGTAAACAACCAAGAAGAGTTGCCTTGTAATTCGACAACTCTAGCATTAATAACAGTATTTTCAGCTAAAGGTTAAGTAGTTGTGACTTCAACTCCTTTACTATTATTTCTTAATTATAAAAATTTACCCTAATCATTTGAAATGATACTCAAATTCAATAAATCACCCTATTTTAATAAAAGTAAAGTATCTGGAATTGGTTCTTTATATGTAAAAGATAAATTATGAGTCAAAGCAGTATCTTTATTATATTCAGGAACATCAGCAATGATATTATTATTTCCTTTGAAAATAATCAAATCCTAATCATTAAACTATTCTTCTCCAGAGATATCAATACCTCTTTCTTCTTAATTGGAATCATCATTACTATAAATGTCGAAAGTTCTTTATCTAATTTATTAATTTTCTGGATTTAAGTATTTAGCTGTAGATAAATCAGCAAAGGATTCTAACCAATAGGTAGTATTCTTAACTTTTCCTTTAGAACATGTACTGAGTACTTCTTCTTTTCCCTCGTCATCAACAAAGTCAGTAGGAATACACCCAACATCAATTTCCAATTTCTCTCTTAATTTAAATTCGGGGAAATTTACAGTCAATGTCTTTGTAGCATTCAAATCCTAACCAGTTAAAGCAAAAGTTGCAAAACCCTTCTCATAGTCTAGTGAGACTGCCCAGTGGAAATATTAACCAATAGGAATATTGGCATCAATTGTGTCTTGTAAAAATTCAGTTTCTCCATTAGCAACAATGACACCTACTTGTCCCTAATCGGCTGTGTTGTTGTAATCCATTGCAATTAGCTCTCTAAGAGTTGGTTCCTCTTATTCTTCTGCTTGTTGAACTACTCTTACTCTTAACAATGGATGAATTCTTTTCTCTTCATCATCTAATTGGAAATATCCTAAGAGTGTCAAT
>JAUHXN010000304.1 GCA_030426865.1 bacterium
TTTTGTAAATAGTTCATATAATTCTTTGACTAATTCTAAATGCACTGGTGGCTTGTTCTCTTTGGTTAACCAACCTTTACTCTTCCAATAAATCATCCAATTCATACATAAATTAAATACATACTCAGATTTAGTATAAATTACTATATGGGTGAATCCTAATTCGTTGGCTTTAATTATACTTTCTTTAACTACATAAAGACCCATATAATTTTTTGTTGTCATAGAAAAAGCACCAGATAAAGTGAAGTTAGACCCTTCTACTTTTGCTACATCTAAAATATAAGCCCAACCACCTGGATTTTCTCCGTTATTAATTTTGCAATAACATGATATCCAGATTTCAAGTTTATTTTTCATTATCTGTAATTCAGTTAAATCTAGATTTGATAGCTCTGTCATCTTTTTAATAGCCTTTAATATATTGCCTTTGAATTTGTTTTGATTAGTTTCTTTAATAACAATATCTAGTATGACTATTATCCTTTGGTAATCTATTTCAGAATATTCACTCTTGTATTCTTTATATTTATCGACTTTAAAAGAAATATTTTTTAAATCAACTTTTATGGAATTGCTTATAACTTTACTTATAATGTCCTTTACTCTAGCTACAGATTTAATATCTGCTAAACTCTTATTAGTAGCTGATAATATCAGTTTTTCAAGCTTTTTCCCATCTGAAGTATAGAGTTTTTCATCTTCTTCTAGAGCACTTTTCAAATTCATTAATATTTTGATAATGTTATCTCTTGAATTTACCCTAAATAAGTTATTTAAAGTATTAATATATATTCTAATCTCCTTCTTACCAATTACTTTAGATAAGAATAAGTATAAGTCGTTAAAGATAGTATAATCTAATTTCAATTTCTTATGCATATATAATTGCCTTTCTTTCTGATTTATCTAAATATAGTTCTCTTCTTTTTTTATCATCTTGAATCAAAATCTGATTATGTTATTTAAACCAGTTCTTTTTGCTGTTATTCAACTTATTTCTTGCTGTCTTTATTGCCAACTTTGAAGTTCTTTCCATATTTCTATTTAATTTGGGATTATCTTTGATGAATTTAATTTTAATATTACTCTTGTTTATAATTCCATAGATTTTCTTAATTATTGCTAAATTTTCAGGAGGAGTTCCATCTTGCTTATTCCAACCTCTATTCTTCCAATAATACATCCATTTGGTACATACATTTTCCATATATGTGGAATTAGTATAAACTCTTATATTTGTATAACCTAAACTAGTTACTTTTCTTATGCCTCTATATAATGCCAAAAATTCAACATTATTTCTACTCCCTTTCTTAAAAGAATCAGAAAGTACTATTTCTTTATTAGTATTATCTGGTAATAGAATAATTAAACCAAATGCAGATGCTGTATATTTTTTTTCTGTTATTAATTTACCAGCAATCCATATCTCGGCACTACTTTTTAAAGTCTCCAGTTCAGGCAAATCGTAATTATCTAATTGTTTTATTCTAATGGTTACATTATCAATATTCTTATTAAATCTATCTTGTTTAGCTTCTTTTGTAATTATTTCAATTATTATATTTAGCTTCTGATATTCTAAAACTGAAAATTTTTCTTTATATTCTTTATATATTTCTATGCTAAATAATTCACAAGGCAAATGGTTAAGTATTAACAAGAGTTTCTCATCAGTACTTACTTTTCTTAATTCTTGTAATTTGATGACATTCTCTAAATTCCTATTTAGTGAAATTTTAGAAATTTTTACTAACTCCTTGCCATCTGAAACATACAGACATTTATCTTCTTCAAAAGCTTGATTTAAACCAACTAAAATTTCTATAAGGTCCGTATCTTCATCAATTTTTAGAAGCCAATTCAGTACATTTATATAACCTAACAACATTCTATTATCAATCAGAAATGTTAATAGATGATAACAATCAATAATCATTTTACTATTTACATTCATTTAATTTTCTCCTGAATTATTTTAAAATTTAAGATATTGCCTTGCGTTTAATTTTCACTATTAATAACAAGTTCAAAATCTTTAGTAATTGTATTTAATACTTCTAAATTTATTTCAAACATGCGATGTTTTAAATCTACCATTCCAAAAAGAAATATAATTAGTTCTTCTACACTTTTTTTCAACTCTTCTATCGATATTGGTACTCTAATGTCAGAAGTTATTTTTGGAGGGATACAGCTAAAAAACAGCGATTTTGCAGCGAGATATTCTAATTGATATATGAAATAATGTCTTCGATTAATTGCATTCCTTACATTGTGACTTTCCATTATTTTTTTTAGTAAATCGAGAACTTCTTTATAATCTTCCTGATATTTTATTTGCTTTTCCTTTTGCAAAGCTTTATACTCTGCTTGTTTTTTTTCGGCTAATTGCATTTCTTCTTTTTCGGCTTTTGTTAAGTCCTTTTCTTTACTAAAACCTTTATTATTTTCAGTGTTGCTTTCAGCTTTTTGAGTAGCTTTCTTTTCTGGTTTTTTCCCTGACTTGCTCATAACTAACTATCCTAATTTGTTATTATAAATAATAATTCTTTTTGAATTATCTTAAATGCAAATTAGGATATCTAGGTACTAGAGTCCATACTAAGAAATGAGTATTTTTTATATTATTTTTAGGAGAAGTAGATAGTGACGTTGGTTCCTTTGTAGGCAGAACTTTCTATGAATAGATTACAATCTAATTGGTCGATGTAATCTTTAACAGCTCTTAATCCAAGGCTATTGCCTGTATGGATATCATCAAAATTTATGTTGTAATAATTATTGGCAAGTATTACATCTATTTGTTCTTTTGACATACCTTGACCAGTATCTGCTATAGAAAAAGATATTTAAGCCATCTTCTTCATGAAGTAGAGATTCTTATAGACCCACCCTTTGGTGTGAATTTGAAGCAGTTTTGGATGATATTGCGGATTATTATTTGAAATATATTGGGATCCGTATATAAATTAGTTAGTTCTAAATCTGTTTCTAAAATTAATTGCTTGTGTTCTATGTTTGATTTATAAAGACATAGGATGCGACAATAACTTCAACTATATTTATATTTACTTTCTCAACTCGAATCTCTTTGAACTGGGATTCTGCCAAATTCAATAGTGAGTTAAGCAAGTAATATATTCTTGATGCACTATCACCAAATGCTTTTATATTAGCAATAGTATTCTTGTTATCATTTTATTTATATCTTTCTTTAGTAAAGATACCTTTTGATAAGTACCTTTGTATAATTCTAATATAGGGCATTCTAAATAATCCAATACATTTTCGTAACTATTGCTGATTGTACTGAAGTTAGAGAAGCATTTGAATTAGGTTTTTTGAATATTGTTAAATGAAATATATTTAGAAATATCTTCATATAGACATTGAATAAGCAGCGCACGATCAGCTACAAGGCTATCCAGTGGACCCGTACTGAGTTATTATGATTTATTCAACACTAACTGTGATTGTATTAATTATCGT
>JAUHXN010000305.1 GCA_030426865.1 bacterium
ACATCGCAACCCATTTCATTGGCTTTGTCGAAATGCTCTGGAATTAATGACTCATAGCAGATAGCCGGAGCAATTCTAACCCCTTCAATTTCTATGATTATTTGCTTTGTTCCTTCTACAAAATATGGCTTTTCATCTGAGTGTAGATATTGCTTAGAGTATGTTTGTCTGCTGCTGTTTGGCTGGAAAATCAGCATACTGATATTAATTCCATTTTCAACTATTAAAGGAACTCCAATACAAATCGTGATTGCTCCACTATCAGCCAGCTCTTGGAATACATCGAATCTATTATCACCAATTGGAGTGGATAGACTCTCAGCTAATTCTGGTTCATAACCCGTAATAGATAACTCGGGGAAGCAAATCAAATTTGCTCTATGTTCGATTGCTTCTTTAACATATATTATATGCTTCTCTATATTCTTTTGAATATCACCTTTGTAAGAAGAAATTTGAGCAAGACAGATTATCATATCACTTCTTCTTCAAACTCATTACATAATCATAGCTTTCGTTCAATAAGTCGGGAACCAAGTCTTTTTCATTCATCATATCTTCTGTAATAAGTATATACCCTCTCATAATAGCACCGTGCGACTTTATTATACTAGTGTTATGCTTTTCAATATAGTTTTCTTGAACTTCTTTTGAAAATCGGATTCCGAGTTCACCATCTTTATTGAGAATGGAAAACATGTGCCCATTAGCAGAAGTATAGGGCATAGTCTTGCCTTTTCTTTCAAATCTTGGACATTGATCTACAAAACTATCATACATTTCTAGAGCTTTATCATAATTCATCACAATCCCTCGGTTAACTATTAGTATAATAAATCAATATCGTAATCAAAGCTACGAAGAATAATGCTCCAATTATATATGCAGCTGTATCCTTTGATTTATCTGAGTAAATCTCCTTTATAGGGGTAGTCGTAAAAGTAAAGACTTTTATAAAAACGACTCCAATCGATTTAGAAATAACTCTAATTATTTCCCAAAATATTTCGCCAATTAGTTCTGCCATTTTCAAAATCCTACTTTTCTAATTCGAAATCAATCTAGTTCCTTTAATAAATCATCTAAATCCAACCTATAAGTATACATCTCTATAGAGCCATCGGCTTTGTGGGGCCAAAGCTCTTTGGGCTTATCCCAATATAGCTCTACTCCATTCTTATCAGGATCGTCTAAGTATATTGCTTCAGATACCCCATGATCAGAAGCTCCAGTTAATCGGTACTCAGCGTCCAACAATCTTCTTAAAATAATAGCCAAATCTTTTCTTGTTGGGTAAAGTATAGCTGTATGAAATAATCCGGTACTATTAATACTAGATGGGGGAGAATCTTTACTAAACCAAGTATTCAGACCTATATGGTGATGATAACCACCAGCAGATATAAACGCAGCTTCAGTACCGTAACTCGTAACTAGTTCAAACCCTAGCAATCCGCAATAAAATTCTAAAGAACGCTCAAGATTAGATACTTTCAGGTGAACATGTCCAATCCTAGTTTTCGCTGGTATTTGGTAATCAACACTCATTTTTTATCCTTTTACATTTTTTTCATATAATTCAATCCATTGCTTGACAGTCATTCTAGTGCAAAGATCAGCTATCAAATCATATGGTATAGTTTCAATTTTCTTGAACCTTATACAACTTTTACCCATGTCCAATTTAGTTTTCACATGCTTGGGATATTCGACTACAAACCAATCATATAACTCCTTATCTGCATAAATACCCATGTGGTATAATGCAACGAAATTCTTTTGGGATGCAATACTCATAAAGGGTAGAGGTAACTCAGGAGTACAATGATATCCGTCAGTGTATATACTATGCGGCACAACATAACCAATCATACCATAGCTCATTGTTTCTTCAAATCCTTTGGGCAAATTGTCTAGTATTGTTTGTCTCAATCTTGACATTGCTTCTTGTCTTTCCTCAGGCAAATTTGAAATGTAATCAATTGGGTTGTTTGCTTCTATCTTCATTTTCTCACCATTTTGTTTCTAATTTTTCTTCATTACTACGGATTTTGCTTTTAGCATCTGCAATTTTATTATGAACACTTCGAACATTCGGTATAAACTCTATTCTTACAAGCGGAAAATCGCCTCTGTTTCTATCTTTACTGTTTTTAAAACTACCTAATGTATGACCAAAGTTAATATCTCCACTTCCATTTGGTTTTTCAGTATATGATAAGCTGGGAAGGGAATCAAGAAATACTGATTTATAATGAACTTTGAAAAGACCAGATTTCTGTATAATTCTTTTATTAGTTAGCCCATAAACTGTATTCTTCCTTGATAAAGCATCGAATATAAACCTACCAAAAAGTAGATGAATACCAACTAAAATGAATGGTATTCCAAACATAGCGAAAAAGATACTTGCATCTATCGCCATATAAGTCCAAAACAACGAGAAAGATAGCCATAAAACACTGAATATAAATATAAAGATATCTGTAGATCTGAATTTGATCCCAGTTGCCGGTTTATCAGCCCATAGCAACCTCTCATCACCTTGTATCTGGTCGATGATTTCAGCTCGTGGGTCTATGTAGTTGTAGTTATTCATCTCGATAGTATTCCTCTATCAACTTAGTATATCTTTCTCTAGCTACGTCTCTAAACCCATGTGAGTTATTAAGATATTCTCCTAAAGATACTGAATAGAAATTATCGCACCCATATAGCAACTCCAATTCTTCATTTGAAGAATAAAGGATTTTAATTTGATTTAATTCTTTCGAATCTAACTCAATTATTTTCTTTTCATTTAAAATTTCTAATACATTAACAGATAATCCCTTTAGAGCAACATTATCTGAAAAAAGTAGTCCTCTAATTTCATCAATATCTTTACCTTCTACTAATTCATCCATCTCTATTACTGAGTTGCTAGGAGAAGCGGCAATTCCACCCTGAAATACTATCCAAAATGTCTCTTCATCAGAAAGAGCAAATGAGATTGTCAGAAAGAATATTAAAAATAATTTCTTCAACATGATACATCCTCAAGATTAAAAATCTCTGAGCGTGGGTCTATGTAGTTGTAACTATTCATCTACCCTTACTAACTTTTTATCTTTGAGTATAACCTTTTTATCAAGTTTGGTACTAGTTCCTTCATGGACAGAAGAAATGTCTATACCTCTTTCGGCTAGAACGATTCTCATAGCTTCTAGGTAAGACCCTCTTATAGAAACCCAGCCTTTTACTCCTACTTCCCTATTAAAAGATGCTACTAACTCTTCATCAGTCTTTTTTCTAAAACTTTTTGTGAATTCTATTGTATGTTCATCTAAAGTCATAATTTTAATCCAAATTAAAGAAATAATCAGTTAATTGTTCATCTGTTAACCTGTCAATTAACTCCAATCTACTCTTGTTAAATACTATCTTATTCTTTGTGTCAATCTCGAACAATCTTTCAGATAGTATTAGAAAAGCCTTC
>JAUHXN010000022.1 GCA_030426865.1 bacterium
TGCTTGAGTAGCAGGTGCTTCAGTATAAGGCCAGCTTATAGAAACAGCACTTACTTCAATATCAGTTGTTTCACCAGATTTGAATAATACATTAATATTATCAACTAAGAAGTTATCATCATCATCATTTGTACATTGTGCACATTTTTTGTCATTTGTAGCTTCCATTTTCAATCTAAATCTGAAATGCTTAGCACCATCATTTTGATGTCTAATAAACGTATCAGGGATTGGAACGAAATACTTTTTGTAAATAAAGTCAAATCCATCATCATAGATATCAGCTCTTAGAGAGTTTTCTTCTCTAGTACCTGCATTTGGTAATGCAAGAGATGAATCTTTGTCAGTTTCCAAGAAACCAGTCAAGTATCCACCAGCTCCAAAGATACCTAATGCAGGTACTTTAGTTTCTGCATCTTCACCACCTCTACGAGGGTGATTTCTCCATCTATTATCTTTTACGTTAGTAATGTTAGCAACACCATTGTCTGAAGGTTGCATAATTTCTAATGCTAACATATCAGGGCTAGAAGAAACAGCTACACCAGTACTGAATACAGTAAACGGATCTCTGTTTAATACAGCTCTAGGCTCTGGACCTACTAGTAAGTTATCTCCATAACCTCTATCCCAGAATTCTTTATCAAGAGTTCTTTGAACAGATAATGAAATTACTGAACCGAATCTACCTCTCATGTCAATAGGATGTGATCTTAATTCATCACCAGGTGTATTATCTTGACCACCTGTAGTTACTCTATTCATTTTGATAACTGGAGAACTTAAGAAGAAGTTTTCATTGTTATCAGCAGTATATCTACCTCTAGGAGCTAAAGGATGTCTTGAAAGAACATCACCACTTACTACTTCAGCGTCAATACTTACCCATTTTTGAACAGAAGGAATAGGAACACCGTCAATTATATGATACTCTCTTGCATCATCACTAAAGAAATTATGTAATCTCATTACGTGAAGATCAACTCCAGCAGTATCATCAAATGGCCAAGCATCACCTAATTTTTTATTAGTATTAGGATTAGTTGCATCAGCAACAACGAATGCAGCCATTCTACCAATTTGGTATAATTTGTTATTCTCATCTCTTGCAAACTCATTAGGTTCGAAAGGAGGGAATTTTACCTGTACATAACCATAAGGTGGAATACCAGTTCTAGTTTTTCCATTCCATGGATTTGTACCAGGATAGTTAGCTACTTCAGCTTGGTAATTGTTGTCTTTGTCGATAGTTACAGTAACTAATCTTACTCTTACATCAGGATTACCTTCACAATTAGCTAAATTATCGTCAGGAGTTGATAAACATTTGTTATCAACAGGTACAGCTCTATTGTAGATTAATCTACCAGTTGCTTTATTCATTACTCTAAAACGAGCGTAGAAATTCAAATCTTGAGGTACAAAGTTAACACCTGTTGGTGCTTGTATATCATTCGAAACGTTTTGGATTATAGCTACTGGTTGGATAGCACCTAAGTGATCATTACCAGCTAATAATTCATAATTGTTTACATCTCTTGTATTTACTTTTTCAGAAAAATCTAAAGAAGCATTAGGATCTTGTTTACGAACTCTATATTGAATATCAACAACTCTCAAAGTATTTTGATGCTGTTTGAATTTCAATGATGTAAACGTCTGAGGATAACTAGCAGGAGTTCTTACATAAGAGAAATAGTGAGTGTATTGCTCATACTCTCTTACCCAAGGGAAATCAGAACTATTTTGGTCTGGACCACCAGTTACATTGTAATTAGCGTGTCTTCCAAATCCGTAAACACCTACTGCAGAGTTACCTCTGAAGATATCTTTTGCTTGGATTACTGTATTACCAGCTCTTACACCACCCATAAATCTTTCATAAATAATAGTTATACTACTATCATTTCTATTTAAGATAGTTTGACCTGATACAGCTGTGTATCCATCATCACTTGGTCTAGAGTCAGAAGCATTCCAAGTTATGTTCCAACCTAAAGTACTCTTTAAACTAGCAGGAACAGCTAAGTTTTCATAGTAAATTACAAGTTTATCATTTGCTATTGTTCTGAAGTAATGAACTTTACCGTGGTTATCAACTTTGTTTTGTGTACGAGAGTATTGAGATAGCTCATAATCACCATACATAAAACCAATCATAGCTGGTTTGTAAGCAGCAGAAGTAATATTGTTCATACCGTGTGGATTCGAAAGATTACCATTGTTTGCAACATCTCCACGAATACCACCATTAGGATCAGCTGCATTTCCACCAATAATAGACCAATTGTAACCGAAGTTATCAGCTACATTATCATTAGTACCATCACCAGATCTGTTTCTATTTTCACTACCAATAAAACCTACGAAATAATCCATTGAATTAGGATCGTAAGCTGTTTGCTCGCCAGAAGGTATATATTTGTTTCCAAACTCATCATAGAAATATCTTCTATTAGTAAGAGCAATCAAACCATTAGTTGTTACATAGAATGAATCATAACGTACACCATTAAAGTAGAATCCACCAACAAGTTTCAATGGCATAGGACCAGCGAATGCATTGTCAGTAGTATCTTGGAAATAATCATTATGTTCGAAGAAGTCACCACCGTTTTGAACAGGGTAAGCAGGATTTCTAAAGAATCTATATCCTTCTTCTTTGTTATTATCCCAATAAGTCTTTTCTACTACTCTTGGGCCAGGCAAGACAGATACCCATCTTTCCGGGTTTTCATCTAAACTATAAATAGTTTCAGATGGTTTCCAGTACGCTGGTGCGTCATCAGCGAAATCTACTACATAATATCCAGTAGAAACCGCGATTCTATCGTGAGCATTGTTCACGAGGTCAAATGGCAAAGGAGCAGTACCTAATTGGTAGAAACTTTTCCTTTGTGTCTCATTGCTTTTGCTACTTAACAGATCTGTTGAAGTGTAGTCAGATTGAACATTGACACTATTGTCAACACGTTCTACCGTAACTTGAGCACTTACAGACATAGTTGCTGCAGCGAAAAGAGAAATGAGGAATATAGCGTATATTCTTCTCATTTTTAAATCTCCTAAAATTGTTAAAAAAAATAAATTATTAAATACAAATTATCGTTTGAATCTCCAGCCCTTATCTTCATTTTCGAAGATCCAGCCTGCTATTTTACCAGGTTCAATAGTCTTGAAGAAATTCCAATATTCTTCATCATAAACATATCCAGAGCTAGTATCATCATTTGGAACACTTTTAGCTTGCTTAATTATTCTAGTTAAGCGTTCTTTCCATTTCGTAAAATTTTCTTTTCTTAAATCTATCCAACCATCATAGCAGAATTGATTTAAATTTTCATTTGTGAATTCAATTTCATCTTGATTTCTTCTTACAGGTATCTTAACAAAATCTCCTCTTAGATACTTTCCATCTTTTAATAAGATTGGTAAACCAATTGAAAGTATTTCTTTTCTTAGACCAGAATTCTGAATTATTAGTTCACTTGCTTTTGAAGCTAAATCGTCATCAGAAATATTCAAAAGTGACTCAACATTTTCATTTACTAATCTAAGTATATTTGCTTCGTGTAAAAGTTTTGATAGTCTTGGTGGTCCAAGCAATTCAAAAGCTACACTATTCAAATTATTTTCTTTTTCTAAATGACTCAAACGTTTTACCGCTTCGTTTCTAAGGTATCCACCTCTGTAAGTTGGACCTAAGCTAAACGCATCAAGTCCTTGCATTATATCTTTACCTGTGTTACCACCTCTGATTTCAAATACTGTGTATTCTGCAATCTCTTCAGGTGTAACAATCTCCATTTGTCCCAAAGCACTAATTGCTTCAAACTCACCTTTTGAAAATATTCCATTTTCTCCAGTATCTATGAATACAGACTTTAGATATTCATTAGTTGCAATTACATTGCTTTTATCATCAAATTTAAAAGAACCATTACTTGCGATAGCATCTTCTGGCTTCATATCAAAAAGTTCTATTTTCTTACCACCTTTTTTGATATCACCATAAGTAATTTTTTTCCAAGCTATAGTTGCAGCTGGTTTTATTTCTTTTACTATAGTGCTTTCAGGTGTTCTAGCTAATAAAAACATTAGCATTGATTGTGCCCCAGCTACAGCTGTTTTAGAAAGTAAAACTCGTGAAGGTCTCTCCTCACTATGAGTGTAAGGGATATTCATCCCCATACCACCAGTACCAGTCGTTCCAATCTTTACATACATACCAGTATTATTTTCAGACATAGATTTATTAAGTATCTGAACATGTCTAATCAACTGAGGTATGTAAGAGCTTGCTATTAATTTTTCAACATTCAAACTATTTAAATTATCTGTCTTAATGTCGTTTAATACGTTGTTAGATTGACTATAAACATTTAAATAAGCAATCGCAGTCGCAGTATTAATACAATCAATTATTACATCTGGTTGTGATTTTCTAATAAAACTATCTAACGCAGAATTATTAGCAATCTCATCATCTAATTCTGAAAAAACATCATGTATAAAACCATGTCTAGAGTCTTCGTTGTTGAAAAGTTCAGATGGGTTTATATCCTTCCATTCTTCCCTTGTAAAAATATTACCCCACATTGGTGTAAATTTACAATCAGAATCACTGAACTCTTTTTCAAGATTAGATACTGCTTCTTTGGCTTCGACTTCTTTTAAAGAAGTAACTATAAGTTCCGAAGGATTGTATTGCATCAGCTTTTTGCATATTGCATTACCAACTAATCCCCAACCACCTAATATTAAAATTTTCGAATTTTTTATTTGCATTTACTTACCATTTTCTACTTTTTATTGATATCAGAATTTTCACATTCACGTAAATTAAAAAATAGTTAATTATGAAACAAATAAGAAAAACTAACAGTATTAAAAGTTGCATTTATAAAAAGTTTCAAAGAACTTGTCACATTAACTATCTATATAGACACATGAACAGCAAAAACGTCTCAAGAAATGTAAACTTTTTTTTTCATTTTTATCCACAATTAAGGTCGAAACATCAATATTCCCTTATATTTGAATGAATTAAGTAAATACATTTTTTTTTATGACTGAAGTACTTTTTATTGTTTCATTTAGCTTTTATTTCGCCAGAGCACTGTTTTTTGTAATTGGTGCAAAAAAAGGTCGAATAAAGTTTAAGGACATTTATATAGAGAATTATCCTTTCGTTAGCATTATTGTTCCAGCACGTGATGAACAAGAGAATATTATTATGTGCCTTGAGTCTATACTAGATTCAGATTATCCTCGTGACAAATACGAAATTATTGTTGTTAACGATAGATCTTCCGATTTGACTGAAGAATTAGTTAGTCAATTTACCACTAATCATAAGAATATTAAACTTTTAAATATAAGAGATGATAGTCAGAAAATAGTGGCTGGAAAGCCTGGAGCAATTGATTTCGGAATTAATAATTCGAAGGCTGATTATATATTATTAACTGATGCTGATTGTAAAGTTAATAAAAAATGGATTTCTAGTATGGTAAAGACATTTATAGAAAAGGACTCTGATTTAATTGCCGCTTTTACTTTAGTTAAGCATGATTCATTTTTTGACAAATATCAAGCTATTGAATGGATATTAATGCATACAATGGCTTCTGGTGGTATGGGGCTAAACTTTCCACTAGGTTGCTTTGGTAATAATATGGCTTTTAAAAAGTCTGTTTACAATCAATTAGGAGGATATGGGAACATTGAATTCTCTGTTACTGAGGATTTAGCTCTTCTCCAATCAGTTCATAAAACTGGTGGTAAAATTAACTATATCTGCCATAGAGATAGTACAGTAAAAACTCTACCACTGAAAAGTTTGCAAGATTACCTTAAACAACGTAAGAGATGGGCAATTGGTGGTAAAATGCTTGGTTGGAAGGCAACCTTATTTGTAATAGCTTCATTACTAATTTGGATTACAGCAGTTGTTAGTTTTATTGAGGGTAATTATTATCTGAGTATTATAATAATGCTATTAAAAGTTATAACTGATGCTATTTTAGTTGTACCTACTATAAATACTGTTAAAGAGAAAGGACTTTTCCTTTATTTACTACCATCAAATTTCCTATTTATCATAATGGAACTAATATTACCATTTTTGATAATTAATAAAAAAGTAGTTTGGAAAGGTCAGACTTTTAAATAATTATTTTCCTTTGATAACAATAGTCTTCATAATTCTGTCAAATATTGGTTGGTAGTATTTAAAATCTTCAGAAGCTGATTGAAAATAACCATAGAATAATTGATCATTTTTCGTTGTAACTAATTCGTACATTATTAATTCGTAAGTATTTTCGTTTCTTTGTGACTTAGTTAGAAAATTTAATGCTTTCCACCCATTTAACATAAACTGTTTCTGTGAAACTAAGTCGTAAGTCTTATAACTTTCTGTGTTTTTGATTTGACTTTGTTGCCAAAAAGTAACTAATTCATCTTCATTACTAACGCCATAGTTTTTATACATATCATAGTTGTAAGACAATGTTATAACTACAGTTTGGAATCTAGAATTAGCTTCTTTCTGAGGTACAGTAATAATTAGACTTTCTTCACCATCTCTTGATTCTATTTTTACATCCCAATGATTTGGCACTTCTAATTCAAAATATCCATTTTGTGAAGATACTTTTTCATAAACATAATCTTTTGGGTCTTTAAACGAAACGCCAGTTATTTTGTAAAGAGTTTCTCTATCTTTCTCAGCTAAGTCTTTCTTTCCAATTTCATCATATAAAACAGCTCTATTATTAAGAGCATCAGTTTGTTTAGGGTTTCTACTTATGATTGTTGTATAATCTTTTAAAGCATTATCGTATTCTTTTAGTTTGTAATAAACAGAAGCTCTACTTAAATATAGTTCTTCAGTATCTAAACCTTTTTTCTCTGCTTTAGTATATTGTTCAATTGAAGACTTTAAATCTTTATTCTTATAATGTAGTCTTGCTAACTGGAAATTAATATCAGGGTTAGATTTATCAAGCTTTAAAGCTTCATTCAAATCTGCGATTGCTAAATCGATTTTTTCTAATGAAGTATAAGCACTACCCCTATTTAGATACGCATGTGAAAATTTTGGATCTAATTCGATTGATTTCGTAAAATCATCAATTGCTCCATAAACATCACCAACATAAGCTTTTGTTAACCCTCTTCCATTATAATAATCAGAAACTTTTGGATCAAGTTGGATAGCTTCAGTAAAATTTGTTTGAGATTGTTCATATTGACTTAGAAACAAATATGCGAATGCTATTTGACCATAAATATAAGAATTCTTAGGGTCATCGATCAAACTTTTTTCGTATAAATCGATTGATTCTTGATACTTATTTTCTTGGTATAATTTTTCGGCTTTTTTGAAGCTAGTTGAATTTTGAGATAAGGTAGTTGTAATACTTGTTAATACTATTAAAATAATTAAATATATTTTCATATTCTACGTTTTTGTGTTTATTATTATTTACCAATCTACGGTTAAGTATTGAAAAAGTTATTATTTTGCTCATTAATTTTGTTATTTACATACTCAGCAAAATCAGATATCGGATTTGGTTTGATGTTAGGTGAACCTAATGCAGTAACCTTAAAATCTAAGTCTGGCAGCAATAATGATTGGATTTTCAATTTAGGGTTTAAATCTCATTATGGTAGCTTAAGATTTGATGGAATTTATACATTCAATTTTCCATCTGCGTTTAATAGTAGAGATTTCGAACTTTACGCAGGAGTTGGAGCTGTTTTAGCTTTCGGTGATGGCGATGGTATTTTTAAAGAAAAACTTAAAAGGAAAAATGATTTTGGCCTTGGTATAAAAGGTTTGATGGGAGTAAACTTCAAACCAAGCAATAAATTTGAAATTTTTTTAGAATTAGGCCCATTAATAGGGTTAAGTGACGGCATTGGTGCTAATATGGAATTGGTACTAGGATTTAGATTTTATCCATAAACTTTAAAAGAGAGAAAATTATGAGAATAATAAAAAGTATTGTAACATTTATGCTAATAACTTCAATGGCCTTTGCTGATTGTATGGTAGGGACTGGAAGCATCATAGAAGACAAAGTATATGTACCTGATGTAAAGTCTTTAGTTATCAATGTACCTATGAATATAGTCCTTACTCCTAGTCAAAATGAAAGTATTTTAGTCAAGACTAATGAAGATATTTTAAAAAATCTAATCTTTAATTATGATGATGGTGAATTAGTAATTTCAGCAAGACAAGATTTATGTCCAAATGATTTAACTATCTTCATTTCATTGAAAAAAATAAATTCGATTATTTTGAATAAAAATACTAAATTGACGAGCACAGGTACTTTCAAATCTGAAGACTTTGAATTAGAAGTAAATGGTTCAGCAGAAATAGACTTTGCTATTGAAGCAGAAGATATAGAAATTGATTTAGAAGGAAGCGGTACAATAAACTTGAAAGGAAAATCCGAAGAATTGACAATAAGTATGGATGGAAGTGGAAGTTTGGATGCTGGCCAATTAGTAAGTGAAGAAGTATATGTTGATTTAAATGGAAATGGGGTTATTACTGTTCACCCGCAATCTGTTTTAAAAGCTAGCTTAAATGGAAATGGGAAAATTCTTTACAAGAACAAACCAAAAGAGATTGAGTTAGAAAAAGATGGTAATGGAATAATCGAACAAATTAAATAGTATAATATGAAGATATTAGTAATAGAAGACGACTACGCACACTTTCATACTATTAAGATGGCATTAAAATATGCGCTAGATAGAGATATAGCAGTAGATAATGCATTAAAGTTGAATGATGCAATTAGCTTTATGAAAGATAAGGATTACGATTTGATAATTAGTGATCTCTTTCTTCCTTATTCGTCTACTTTGATGAATACTATCGAGAATGTTATAGATAATAAAAGATCTGCAACTGTTATTTTTTGTAGTGCCATGAATATTTCTAAAAGTGATTTGGATCATATAGAATCTAAAAAGTGGATATTCTTCCCTAAAAATGATAGATTCCCAGAAAATTTGAAGAACACAGTAAAAGAAAAATTCGTTGACTAAATTCGATAAGAAATATAATTTTTTCTTGCTAAAATATCTGGCAGTTATAATTTCATATTACTTATTAGTTTTAATTAAAAATAATTATTTACTAGAGCAGTACTTACGAAGTACTGCTTTTTTTTCAACTATTATTATCAATTGGTTTACAAGCGGGGTGCGAAATATAGGTGATGTAATTGTTGGCAATAATTTTTCAGTTCAAATTTCTTTTGGTTGTGAAGGTACAGAACCAATAATTCTATTCTTAGCAGGAGTATTGGCCTTCGAAACCACATATAAAAAGAAATTGGTTGGTGCAGTTATAGGTGTTGTAACTCTTTATTCTCTGAATATAATACGTATCGTAATACTATTCTTTGTCGGTGGAAATGATATCGAACTATTTAATGCATTACATGATATATATCTTCAACTTATCCTAATTCTCATATCTATTTCAATGCTAATTCTTTGGATAAACTATGCAAAGAAATAAACTCATAAAATCACTTATAATATTTGTGTTGAGCATCGGATTTCTTTTGGTATTAAAATCATTTTTTTTAGAATTGAGTAATAGCTATTTAACTTATACGAGTAATGAATTTATCCAAGAATATGTAAATAAAAAATATATTTTTGAGAAAGAAGCAATCGCCCTTATTGAAGATGATATTTATTTAAATATCAATTGTATATTCTACGGTACACCCGAAGGTGATTTACAGAGGTCAGTTAAGATTAATTCATTTCAAGAGTTCGTTCTTCCAATATTTATCTTATTATCATTTGCAATATCATCCTGTGTGTATTTTAAATCAAAGCTGATTTTTTTAATAACTTCAGTCATTGCTGGAATAACAATTTTCACTATAAAAATATTAATAATGATATTTGATAACTATAATTACTCAGAATATCTTCTTTCAGAATTCGTATTTCCAATCGACCAAATAATATATTTGTTCAATTTAGTACTAAATACTACTGGTTCAAGTATTAATTTTGTATTACCAATATTAATTTTACTCTTTCAATTCTCATTATTTAACCCAAAAGAAAGTATTCTTAACCAATAACTTCTTTTCTGTCTTCAGGCCTTAGAATATCCCAAATTCTATTTTTTAAACTCTCTACGTTGACATGAGATACTGCAGAAATTAGTATCGGCTTTATTGACCCTTCGAATCTAAGCGACTCTAATTCTTTCTTTTTAATATCATCGACTGCATCAGTTTTATTTATACAGATTAACTTCTCTTTCTCTTCCATTTCAGGGTTAAATTTGTAAAGCTCTTTTTTAAGAGTTTCAAAATCTGATACTACATCTTCACTAAATGCTTCAAGCATATAAACTAGCACTCTAGTTCGTTCAACATGTCGTAAAAATTGGTGCCCTAATCCTTTACCTTCGCTAGCACCTTCAATTAAACCAGGAATATCAGCAACTACAAAACTCTTCGATTCAGCAATTTTTACTACACCCAAGTTCGGAACTAAAGTAGTGAAATGATAATCAGCTATTTTGGGCTTAGCAGCAGAAATAACTGATATAAGAGTAGACTTACCAACATTTGGAAATCCAACAAGACCAACATCTGCCAAAAGTTTTAATTCTAAAGTAACATTAAATTCTACCCCTGGTATTCCAGGTTGTGCATAGCGTGGTGCTTGATTAACTGAATTTTTGAACTCAGCATTTCCTTTTCCTCCAGCACCTCCTTTCGCGATTACTTCTTTTTGTCCTGATTCAACTATATCAGCAATTATCGCTCCTGTTTCAGCATTTTTAACCAACGTTCCAACTGGAACTTTGATAACTTTATCTCGGCCATTTCTACCAGTACAAAGATTCTTTCCTCCAGGAATTCCATTTTCTGCTTCATATTTTCTAGCATATTTAAAGTCAAGTAAAGTACTAAGTTGAGGGTCACCTTCTATAATTAAGTCGCCTCCTTTCCCTCCATTTCCTCCATTTGGACCACCTTTAGCAACGAATTTTTCTCTTCTGAAACTAACATGACCTGGGCCGCCATCACCTGACTTAATATCTATATTTGCAATATCTATAAATTTCATAATTCTAACTTCTTTAATGCTTCTTCTATTCTACTAACTTTTATTAATTCAATGTTCTTACTTTTAAAACTAAACTTTTTTATCTCAGGTATTATTGCATTTTTAAACCCTAGTTTCTCTGCTTCTTTGATCTTATCAATTAATCCAGAAACAGGTCTAACTTCACCTGTTAGTCCTATTTCACCTATTACTATTGTGTCTTTATTTAGTGGTTGATTATTCAAACTACTCACTAATGACATTGCAATTCCGAGGTCTGTGGAAGTATCATTTACTTTTAGTCCACCAGCAATATTCAAAAATACATCATATTTATAGAACATTGCACCTATTTTCTTTTCGAGCACTGCAATTATCATCTGCAATCTTCTATTATCGAAACCAGTTGCCGTTCTTTGTGGGACAGAAAAACCAGTAGGTGAAACTAATGTCTGCACTTCAATTAGTAATGGTCTATTTCCTTCAGTCGATGCAACAGTGATAGTCCCAGGCTCATTTTCAGCAGAATTAGAAAGAAAATACTCAGAAGGATTAGTTACTTCTTCTAATCCTTTTTCTGTCATTTCAAAAATACCAATTTCATTTGTGGAACCGTATCTATTTTTAATTGTTCTAAGTATTCTATAATTCTGGCCTTTACTACCTTCAAATTGAAGAACAGTGTCAACCATATGTTCAAGTATCTTAGGTCCAGCTATAGCACCTTCCTTATTGATATGACCAATCGTAAATATTGGTTTATTTAGTCTTTTGGCTAACTGCATCAACTTAGACGTACACTCACGAACTTGAACAAAGCTCCCTGGAGTAGATTCTAAATCACTTAAATACACAGATTGAATAGAATCTATTATTGCTATACCACATTCATCACTATTAATTGCATCTATAATTTTATTCAATTCTGTTTCAGCTATAATATTCAAATCATCAGGTATATTGGTTAATCTTTCTGCTCTATGTTTAATTTGAGCTAAGGACTCTTCCCCTGTAACGTACAGTGGCTTTTTATCAATCAAATGCCTTGTCATTTGCAGTGTAATTGTAGATTTACCTATACCTGGGTCACCAGCAATTAGAACAAAAGAACCTGGAATAATCCCACCTCCCAATACTCTATCGAATTCACTGATTCCAGTTTTAAACCGGTATTCATCACCAGTCTCTATTTCGGAAAGTTTATGCACTTTCACAGTTCCTCGTCTTTCCAAATTGAGTTTTTTGGTATGTTTCCCTTCTACTTGTACTTCTTGGAATGAATCCCATGTTTCACAAGTAGTACATCTCCCCATCCATTTGGCAGACTCGTACCCACAATTAGAACAAATATACTTGAATTTCGTTTTCATTTTGTAAATTGTATGCAGTTATGCTTGATTGGAAAAAAAACGAATATAAGAAAAATTTTCTCAGTATAGTGCTCTTAGGTATTGTTTTAAGAGTAATTATACTGTTATTTCTTGGTACCGATGGTCAATCTAATTGGGAATATGGCATAATAGCTGAAAATATTGTAGATGGAAAAGGGTATTCGTTCTACTATTTTGAAGATGGAAAACTAACTCACGAATTGAAAGATAACTCTTCCCCAGCCCCATCTGCATATATGGCACCAGGGTATGTTTACCTTTTGGTAGCCATTAAATATATTTCAAGCAATAATCTTGTAAACTATATCGCTTTTGGGTTCAATCTTTTGTTTTACATAGCAACTATGTTTTATTTATTTAGAATTAGTGGTATTCTTTTCAGTACAAGAACTGCATTTATTTCAATTTTAATCTATACTTTGATTCCTGAGTTTATTTATACCAGTTATTCTATTGGTACAACCCAGATATATCACTTATTTCTAACGCTCATCATATTTTATTCACTTAAAAGTACGAGAAGTAGTAAGTTCACTTTACCTATAATCTTAGGAATAGCTTTATTATTCAGATTCGAACTATTCTTACTTTTGATTATGATTGCTGTTCTGATGTTAGTCAGAAAAAATTATACTCAAGCACTTCTAATAATCATAATTCCAAGTTTATTTCTTGCACCATGGATGATACGTAATCATCAAATATTCCAAGAATTTATACCATTCTCAACTACTGGGGGACTAAATTTATACAGAGGAAGTAACGAAATAATGATTGGCGGTTGGCACAACTTCAACACATTGGAAAAACTCAATAGTTTTGAAGGTGATACAAGTAAAATAGAATTGTTTCTAAATGAAATGTATAAAGTTGAAGCAATTGATTATATTACAAGAGATTACTCGGAATCTACACTGAACTTTTGTAAGAAATTCTTTTACTTTTGGCTTTTGAACCCTAATGAAGAGAAAGCACTGAATCTAATGTATTTAGCACCTTGGTTTCTACTACTTTCTTTAAGTATATTAGGATATTTAAAAAGAAAGAAACTTCCGTCAATTTTTATAACTATTCTTATTTATCATACGATACTAGCAATTGTATTTATACCTTTGCTAAGATATCAAAATATGATGAAAATCGTTTTGATCCCTCTAGCTGCTTTCGGACTATTAGAGTTAATTAGAAAGAAAGAATAATTTATTCTGCTATAAATGTTTCTTCGCCACTATCAGATCCGAAAAGTGCCTCTACATAATTCACAGCATCGAAAGGTTGTAAATCTGTAATCTTTTCACCAACACCTATATAGCGAACAGGTATTTTTAATTCATCTGCTATAGCTATTACGATACCACCTTTAGCAGTCCCATCAAGTTTAGTTAACACAATACCCGTGATGTTTGCTACTTTCGAAAATTCTTTTGCTTGTTGAAGTGCATTTTGTCCAGTTGTGCCATCTAGAACCAAGAAAACTTCGTTGGGAGCATCATCTCTATGCTTTTTCATTACTCTACTCATTTTCTCTAACTCATTCATTAGATTAACTTTGTTGTGTAATCTACCAGCAGTATCTATAATTACTACATCATTTTCATTCTTTATAGCAGCAGCCATTGTCTCGTAAGCAACAGAAGACGGGTCTGAACCCTGAGTTTTTTGGACTATATCTACACCAGCTCTTTGCGACCAAACTTCTAATTGTTCATTAGCAGCTGCTCTGAAAGTATCAGCAGCTCCAATTATTACTTTTTTTCCAGCATTTTTATAATTGAAAGCAAGTTTTCCGATTGTGGTTGTCTTACCAGCACCATTAACCCCAATGACCATTATTGAGTGAGGTTTTTTAGAATTGTCTATGTCATAGTTTTTATCAGCTTCTTCACTATCAGACTTAATGATAAGATTTAGAATTTCTTCTTTTAGTATTTTATATAAGTCTTCTGCATTCTCAAAGTTTTCCTTTTTTACTCTTTCTTTTAATTTCTCAATCAATTTCTCAGAAGTAGAGACCCCGATATCTGAAGTAATTAGAATTTCTTCTACTTCATCAAGAAGTGCTTGATCAATTTTCCTGCCTTTTAGTAGTTTAGATAATCGATCAGAAAATGATTTCCGAGTTTTTTCTAGACCTTCTTTTAACCTATTGAAGCCAACGGCCTCAGAAGTTTTCTCTACTGTCTCTACTATCTTTTTCTTAAACTTATCGAAAAATCCCATGTTGAAGTCTTATTTTGATTTTAATATTTTGTACGCTTTAAGTACGTAAATTACAAAAGAATATATAAAAAATAAGGCAGTTATTGCAGAACCATAACTATAAAACCCTTCCCATTTTAGTAATATGCCTATTAATACAACAGCTGCAACGTTTACTGCTATTTTCCCCGTCATATTAGACGCTACTACTATTCCAGTTTTAGATTTAATATAAATACCTCCTAAGAAGATTAATATATCTCTTCCGACAATGATAAAAGCTAAGTACGGAGGAATCATCCCTTGTAAAATCATGATAACAGCAGCAGTTCCAAAGAAAATTTTATCAGCTAATGGATCGAGTACTTTACCTAAATCAGTTATTTCTTCTCTACCTCTAGCAAAATAACCATCAAGATAATCTGATAATATTGCTAAACCACTTATAACTAGTGTCATAGTTATATTAGATTCTAGCAAGTAATAGGCCAATGGTATAGATAGGAAAACCCTACTAATACTTATATTATTCGATATATTAAATACAATTTTCAGCTTATTTGTTCACTTTTATAAAGTATTCTACCGTTTTGTCAATTCCTTCTTTAAACGAAACTTTTGGTGACCAGTTGTGATTAATCTCGAACTTTTCAAAAGAGCAAACACTTCTCCTTTGTTCACCTTTTTTTGCTGGTCCGTGAACTTCTCCTAAATCACTGTTTATCTTATCTTTCAATACTTTGAATATATGATTGACATTAGTTTCAACACCAGTGGTTACATTATATATACCGTTTACTTCTTTTTCTAGACTCCGAACATTGGCCTCTACAACGTCAGAGATATATACATAGTCCCTAGTTATTAAACCATCTCCATTTATAATAGGTTGATCGCCATTAATTAGCTTATTAGCAAATATAGCTATTACTCCTGCTTCACCATTAGGATTCTGTCTTGGTCCAAACACATTACCATACCTAAGTGCTACATAATCTATACCATATACTTGCTTATAGTAGTATAAGTAATATTCATTTGTGAGTTTACCTATTCCGTATGGAGATACTGGATTCGTCGGATGATTTTCTAAGCAAGGGAATTCATTTTGTTCACCATAAACAGTACCTCCAGAAGACGCAAAAGTAATCTTTTTAACCCCATAATTCTTGCAATTCTCATAAAGATTAAGTGATCCAATAATATTATTTAGTGCATCGAACTTAGGGTCATTTACTGAAACTCGAACATCCATCTGAGCAGCTTGATGCGAAAGTACATCAAAATTACCTTCTGCAAATACATTTGAAATGGATTCATCTTTTATATCCATTTCTATAAATTTTGCTTTGGGATTTATATTCTCTTTTTTACCAGTAGAGAGATTGTCTATAACTGTAACGCTATGACCGAGTTCAAGATATTTATCAACGATATGGGAGCCAATAAATCCTGCTCCACCTGTAACTAATATATTCATAAAGTAGTATATAGAATGTACGAAAATTTGTAATTATACGTCTTATTAAAAGAGTTATTTTTTAGAATACTAATTTAACCATAAAAAAACAATATGCACTATACTATTCCTATTAGTCAAGGTCAAAGAAAATTAATAAAATCATTATATCGAAAGGATAAACGCGAAGAGCATGATTTATTCATAGCTGAAGGTATAAAACTTTGTGAAGAATTACTCGATAGTGAGTACGATGTAATACAAGTTATTGTTAGAGAATCACCTTCTCAGAAGATTATTGAAATCGCTGACGAATATAATGAAATAGGTGTCCCTATATATACAGCTCCAAAACATAAATTCCGTCAGTTAGTTAAACAAACTTCTCCAGAAGGAATAATAGCTGTAGTAGGACTAAAAGAATTAGAATTTCTTCCTAATGAGTCATTTATTGCTTTAGATGGGGTTTCTGATCCTGGTAATGTTGGAACAATTATTAGAACAGCTGATTGGTATGGAATAAAGCAAGTTTTCCTTGGTGCTGGAAGCGCTGATCAATTTGGGCCGAAAGTAGTTCGTTCTTCTATGGGGTCGGTTTTTAGATTAAAAATAATTTATAAAGAAAATTTACCAGAATTTTTGAAAGAGAATTTTAAAGATGTAGATATTTTTGCAGCTGATAGCAATGCCAAAACACCAATTGAAAAATTAAAACATAATTCAAAATATGGAATTGTTTTCGGAAATGAATCACATGGTTTAAGCAAAGAATTAGACGAACTTGTAAAAAGTAAGTATATTTTGGAAGGTAATGGAAGTTCTGAGTCATTAAACGTTGCAGTTTCTGCAGGTATTTCTCTACATTATTTTGCGAAAAATGGTAAATAAGTATATATTGTGAAATATAAACAATAGTAATTGTAAGAAATGAGTACAACACTAGCATTAATAATTATAGCTGCACTGAGTTACCTAGTTGGTTCTATACCAATAGCGGTTATAGTTAGTAAAAAATTATACGGGTTTGACATTCGTGACAAAGGCAGTGGAAACATGGGAAGTACCAATGCTTTTAGAGTGATGGGATGGAAAGTCGGTGTATTAGTACAATTACTTGATATAGCTAAAGGTGTATTTGCAGTAGTTGTAATTGCTCAAGTTTTAGGATCTGAGTTAGCAATTCCTAATATGACCACATTCGAAGATTTAACACTTATAAAACTTATGGCCGGTATATTTGCAGTATTAGGGCATATTTTTTCAGCATTCGTTAATTTTAGGGGTGGAAAAGGAATAAATACTGCCGCTGGAATGCTTATCGGAATTGCTCCGATAGATGCTGGTGTAGCAGTAGTTTTCTTTTTGGTTGCTGTAGCATTTTCAGGTTATATCTCTTTAGGTTCTATACTTGCGGCTTTTACTCTTCCCTCTTCTATGATATTTAGATATAATATTCTGCACGATTCGATACCTGGATACGGTACTATAGTGTATTTCTTATTAGGACTTTTCTTGCTAATAGTTTATACACATAGATCTAATATAAAAAGACTATTAGAAGGTACTGAGAACCGCTTCCCTAAATTACAAATATTCAAAAGATCTGGATAACTGAGTAATACGAATTGACTAATTTGAACAAACAAAAAAATATAGCTGTTGTGGGTGCTGGTGGCTGGGGTACTGCTTTAGCTATGGTTCTAAGTACAAATTTCGAATCCGTCACTCTATGGACTAGAAATGAAGATCAAGCTTTTGAAATAAACAACAATAGAACAAATAGTAAATACCTTTCAGTAGCAGAAATTCCAAACAATATAATGGCAACTACTAACCCTGAAGATTTAAAAAATATTGATGTTGTAGTAAACGCCGTTCCTACACAGTATATAAGGGAATATTATAATAAATATAATCTTGAAATAAAGAATAAATACATTATAAACTCTTCGAAGGGAGTAGAGAATAATTCTAACCAAACGATTTCTGGAATTTTCGAAGAAGTCTATGGTATAGATAGCAATCATTTTGCGGTACTTACAGGACCTAGTCATGCAGAGGAAGTAAGTCTTCAAGTACCAACTACTGTTGTTGTTGCTTCCAAATCTGATCGACTTGCTACATTTGTACAACAAATATTTTTAACTGACTATTTTAGAGTTTATACATCAAGTGATGTTATAGGGTGTGAAATTGGTGGATCTCTTAAAAATGTTATAGCTATCGCAGCTGGTATAATTGATGGTATGGGGTTAGGCGATAATACTAAAGCAGCATTATTAACTCGCGGTTTAGCTGAAATAGCCAGACTTGGAGAAGCTATGGGAGCAGAACACCAAACATTTTCTGGACTTTCAGGCTTAGGTGATTTATTTGTTACTTGCGATAGTAAGCACAGTAGAAACCGTAGATTTGGTGAAAGAATTGGCAAAGGTGAAAAAGCTGAAGAT
>JAUHXN010000306.1 GCA_030426865.1 bacterium
TTGGGTTTTACATATAATTATATTAGAAACTATCAGTGGAGATATATATATATAACAGATGTCCCTGGAATACTAAGTGGTACTACATATAATATAAGAGTAAGAGCAAAAGTAGGGGGCATATATGGTCCTTATGGAGTAACATGTCAAATAACTACTCCTGCAAATCCAAAGTCTACACAATTAGAATCTTCTGATTGTGGAATAGTAATGACAAGTTATTCCAACTCGATTAGATGTGATTATTACTCTAATGCCACCGATTATGAATATGAATTTGTTAATACGGGTTTGGGCTATAATCAAACTGTTACACGAAACTATCAATGGAGATATGTTTATGTTAATCAGGTACCTGGTATCCAAGATGGTGTTACATATGATGTTAGGGTTAGAGCTAAAGTTGGGGGAGTTTATACCTCTTATGGAACTATTTGCCAAATAACAACTCCCTCAAGTGCACCAACATCAAAGCTAATAGCTTCTGATTGTGGGGTTTCACTTCCAAATTGGACTGTAGATATAAACTGTGATTATATTGCTAATGCTACTGAATATGAGTATGAAATTACAAATACTGGATTAGGCTTTACTTATAATTATGTTAGGAATTATCAGTGGAGATATATATACATAGTTGATGTTCCTGGTATTTTAAGTAATACTACTTATAATGTTCGTGTTAGAGTTAAAGTTGGTGGTGTGTATGGTCCATATGGTCCTATTTGTCAAGTTACTACTCCTTCGTTCCCACCATCAACTCAGTTAAGGTCGTCTGACTGTGGTTTAATAATGAGTAGTTTTTCCAACCCAATTATGTGTGACCAACTTAGTGGCGCAACTAAGTATCAATATCAATTTGTTAATACTGGATTAGGTTATAATCAGACTGTGGGAAGACTGCCTCAATGGAGATCAGTTACTGTTAGTCAAGTTCCAGGAATTCAAGTAAGCACAACTTATGACGTTAGAGTTCGTGCTGAAATTGGAGGTGTGTTTACTGCTTACGGACCCATGTGTCAAATAACAACACCGGGTTCATTTAGAATGTCTGGCGAAGAAGGTGGTGAAGAACAGATTACCTTAGCTGAAGAGCTAAATTTGTCAGTATTTCCTAACCCAAATAGTGGAAGTAATTTTACTATCGATATAAGTGGGGTGAATGATAGCAAATTAACTACAATTAAAATTGTTGATTTACTAGGTAAAGAAATAATGAAGAAAGAGATTTCTACCATTAGTGGAAGTGCAACTGAAAAGGTTAACTTTGAAAGTCAGCTTCAAAGTGGAGTATACCTAATTGTTCTTCAAAATGGTCAAGAAAAATTAACTAAAAAACTTGTTGTTAGAAGTAATTATCATCAGTTTTAATGAGTAAACATATTTTTATTGGTAAGAGAATGTCATTTCTTGGCATTCTCTTTTTTTTAGTTGGTTGTAAAACTAATACGTCTAATAGTAAAGAGTTAGAACAAAAAATAAGGTTACAAGAAGAATGTTGGAATAATGGTAATATTGAATGTTTTATGCAGACCTACTGGAAGTCAGATAGCTTAAAGTTTATTGGTAAAAGTGGATTGCAAATGGGTTGGGACCGGACATTAAATAATTATAAAAAGTCATACTCTAGTAAAGAGTTAATGGGAAAGCTTAGGTTTGATATCAAAACAATTGAGTTTTTGGGAGACCAATCAGCTATAATGATAGGTAATTGGAATTTGTTTCGTAAAAGTGATACTCTATCGGGTTATTCTACCATTATTTGGAAAAAAATTAATGGGGAATGGGTTATTACTGTTGACCATTCTAGTTAGAGTTATTAATTGACACTAAATTTATTGTTGTCTAAGTTTAAGTCTGCTGATTTACCAAAAGGATCAATTTCTACACTTTTGATTTCTTTAGTTTTTACATCTAAATCAAAGCTATAGGTAGGATTTACCCATTTCCATGCATCTAATGGTTTTATTTTTTTTTCATCATACTTATCCTCTTTATGTCCATACATTAATGAAAGAGGAATGCTATAGTATTCAATGTCTCCGTTTACATATTCAATTTTAATATCAACGGGCATAATCATATCTCCCTTTCTTTCTAACTCAATAGTAGTCCCTTTTTTATTCTTTTCAACTGATTTTACAGCATAGTCTAGATGTTTTGTAGATTGAGTCCAATATTCGAGATACCAATCCAGTTCTATATCACTAACTTTCTCAGCTATTCTTATAAAATCTCTTGGATATGGATGTTTAAATGACCATTCATTAAAATATTTTTTGAGAGTATTATCAAGGGCTTCTTGACCAATTACATAGCTTAATTGATGTAAAAAAATAGATCCCATTGAATAAGAGCCCACTCCATAAGCAAAGTTTGTGTTATAATGGTCGGCATGAGTGCAGATAGGCTCCATTAAACCACTGGCAGCAAGTTTTGCGTATGACAAATAACTACTTTCCTGAGCTTTGTTTTTGTCAGTATTAAAAAGATATTGTATGGCTCTATTGCTTGCATAAGTGGTAAAACCTTCATCCATCCATGAGTATTGAGCTTCATCTGTAGCTAATAAGCATTGATACCAACTATGAAAGGCTTCATGGGCAGTTACACCTATCAAGCTGCCTTTCCCTCTGTTTCCGGTTATTAGGGTTGCCATTGGATATTCCATTCCTCCGTCACCACCTTGTATAACAGAGTAAACGGGATAAGGATATTTTCCAAAATTTTCGCTTGCCCATATAAATAATTTTTCTGTGTATTCCGGTAATTCACTCCATGCTTTTGTTTCCTCTGAAGGTTGGTATAGGAAGTGTAATAATGGTCCGTTTTCGACTTGTCTGGTAGTATGCTTATAGTCAGGATCAGCAGCCCACACAAAATCGTGAACATTTTCGGCTTTAAAATGCCAGGTTAGTTTTTGAGTGTTAGTGGAAACAGTTTTTTTCCCATAGCCTTTTCCAATTTTATCAGGGTTTTGTAAGACGCCAGTTGCACCTAAAACGTAGTTTGAATCAATGGATATCTTCACATCAAAATTTCCCCAAACACCATAAAATTCTCTAGCGATGTAAGGGTTTGGATGCCAGCCGTCTTTATCATATTCACATAATTTAGGATACCATTGGCTAAATGAATAATCAATTCCTTCTTTGTTATTTCTTCCGCTTCTTCTGATTTGTAATGGAATTCTTGCCTCATTTATTAACTCAAAAACAATTGTTTTTCCCGGTAAAATAGGTTCAGCCAATAAAACTTTTAAAATGGTTTCATGTTCTTCATACTCTAATTTTTTTCCATCTTGAGTAAGTGATAGTATTTTTTGATACCCAGTTTCATTTTCTTTTAGTTTAGAAATTCTGTCTCCAACTCTTTCGTCCGGATCAGGTAGGTTTCTTGACCTAACATCCATCATACTTCCGGGTTGGAAAGCATTAAAATATAGG
>JAUHXN010000307.1 GCA_030426865.1 bacterium
GCCACCATCACCTACCATTTCTCCTAATAAACTTCCTGGGATTGGTTTTAGACCAGATTCAGTTGCTACTGCTCTTTTACCTGTCACGAAACTAAATGCGCCAGGATCATCAAAATAAGCTTGAATTTGATCTTGAGTTTCTTCACTAGCTGAAAGAATCCATAGTACAATAAATAAAGCCATCATCGCAGTTACGAAATCAGCATAAGCAACTTTCCAAGCTCCACCGTGGTGTCCACCTGAAACTTTTTTTATCTTCTTTACTATTATCGGTTGTAATTCTTCTTCTTCAGCCATTATCTCTTCAATGCTCCTTCAGCTTCTTCAAAAGTAGGTCTAAAGTGTGGTTCAATAACCCTACGACCATATTCAATTGCAACAGTCGCCGGTAATCCTTTAGAGAAAGCTAGTAAAGAAACTTTAATACAAGTCATGTAAGATCCTTCACTTTCTGACATCAATCCAATATTTCTTGCTAAAGGTCCTGCAATACCATAAGATAATAATACACCTAGGAATGTTCCTACTAGGGCAGCTGCAACGTGAGCACCTACAGTCTCAGCTCCTTCACTTACCGAACCCATTGTAATAATTACCCCTAGTACTGCGGCTACAATACCAATTGCTGGGAATGCATCAGATACAGTATTTAATGCATGCGCAACTTCATGTTCTTCTTTATGTAATGCCTCTAAATCGATATCCATCAATTCTTCTAAATCATGAGGTGGAATACCACCACTCAATAAAACTTTCAAAGTATCACATAGAAAAATTTCTGCATGATGATTTGCCAGAAAAGAAGGATATTTAGAGAATATTGAGCTAGACTTTGGTTCTTCGACATGTTTTTCTAATGCAATAAGTCCTTCCTTTTTTGCAAATTGAAATGTTTCATATAGTAATTGTATCAAATCAAGAAAGGCTTCTTTATTTACATCTGGACCCTTTAATGTCTTCATAACTCCAGCGAATACTCCTTTTACAATATGCATAGGATTTGCGATAAGCATAGAACCAAATGCAACACCACCAATAATGATAAACTCACTGGGTTGTACAAGTACCAAAAGATTTCCACCATGCATCATATACCCCCCCAGCATGGCTCCCATAACAAGAACTAATCCAATTATAACAAACATTATTTACCTGTCTTGATTTTTATTTTTTCTTCTATATCGAATCTATCTGATTCTAATTCTAAAGCTTTTTTATACATTTCCTTGGCTTTTTCTAATTCATTAGTTTCTATATATATATCACCTAAATGCTCATAAACTTCAGCAGAAACATTTCCTATTTCAATAGCCTTTTCTATGTGTTTTTTTGCTTCTTCTATATCGCCTAATTTATATTTAATCCAGCCATAAGTATCTAAGAATGCAGAATTATTAGGGGACTCATTTAAAGTCTTCAAACTCATACTTAATGCTTTATCTAAATCTTTTCCATATTTCGAAAGAGTATATGCATAATTATTAAGTAAATATGTATTATTACTGTCCAAACTATAATGTAATTCATAATAATAAAGAGCAGAGTCTAAATTACCTTGAACATCAAATGTTTCACCTATCATAGTCAGAGTTACATAATTATTATAAGCACTATCTTTCTCGAGTATTAGTTTATAATTTTCAATAGTCTTTTTATAATCTTTAAGCATAAAATGATTCATGCCAGTAAGTGTATAATAAAATAACTCTTGCTTCAAGCTATCTGCATCAATTCGTGATAATATTTCGAGTGATCGTTTATAATCTTTATCAAAATAATATACTTCAGCTACACCTACTCTTAAATCGGAATTATCATCTACAATCTTTAGTAATCTTTCAAAAAAAATGTCTCTTTTATCGTAAATACCAAAATTTGAAGCTAAAAGCCCAGTATAATACATTAATTCAGAATTGAAGAGTAATGTTCCATTTACACGATTGAGAAATTTATTTACTAATAATGTATCAGATATATTATTTTGAATTAAAGCTGAAGAAAGCAGTATATAATATGTTTCTTGTTCTTGACCAAAATAAAGTGTATCAATCACACTCATATAATCAATAGCTTCATCGAATTGACTATTTTCTAAATAGATTTGAAATATTTCTCTTGACAGCTGAGTGTTAAATGGTTGTTTTTTTTGTTCAGCTTTAAGATTGTTTACTAAACTTTCTGTTCTGCCTAATTTTTTTAGAAGAATTATCTTTCTCTCATTTATTAGATCTTTGTAACCAGGGGAATCAATCGAATCATATATTCTTAATGCTTCTTCTGGATCCTCATTCTCTATTATCAAAGCTTTAGTTAGTAATCGATCTGTTGTTTCCTCAATCTCTAATGCTTGTCGATTTGTAATTTTAGCTTTTTCTATTTCACTTCTATATAAGAATATTTCTGTAAGTAAATCATAAGCCTGAACAAATCTGGGATTGAGTTCTGTTGCTCTGTAAAGATGCTCTTTAGCTAATTCGACTTTACGAATTTCGAGGTAAGATTTAGCCACCGCATATTCTATTGCTGCTGAGCTATCATACCTGAGTGCTTGCTGAAATTCAATAATTGCAGCAGCATATTCTTTTTGCTGTTGTCTTAGTGTTCCTGAAATAACATATGAACGTGCTTGACCTTCAAAATAACTAGTATCAAATTTAGTGACATTGTTCATGTCGCTAATAACTAGCTGTTTATATTTAGCTTGATTTGAATTAAACCCACTGCTGCAAGCGGATAAAGATAAAATTAGAATTGATAATATTAGGCGCATATACCATGTAAAAATAATAAAAAAAAACCTCTCATAATTGAGAGGCTTTAAATTAAGAATTTTTTAGCTCTTTCATCATAGCATTGTAACCTTTTTTATCTAAAGTTTTCAATGCTTTTGCAGTTGCCTTTACAGTTACCCATTTATTCTCTTCTGGTATCCATATTCTTTTCTTTTGCAAGTTTGGCATAAATCTTCTTCTAGTCTTATTATGAGCATGAGAAACATTGTTCCCACTCATTGGCCCTTTGCCTGTTAGCTCACATTTATTAGCCATTTTCCCACCTATTTTGAGTTTTGTTATATCAAAGACCACAAATATATAAATAAATATTTTTTAATGCAATTAATTATACTTGAGGATTTTATAATTTATCCTTAGTTTGCTTAATGTTTAAAGCAAAAGATATAATTTCAAAGATAACAATATTAATTGGCTTACTAACTATAGCATATTCAGTCGTAATCTACAATTCTTATGAAGATGCTTATAGTACTAGTAAAATTATTGAAGGTAGGGTCGTTGATTATATTAAAGATGATAAAGGCAATAATGTTCCATTAATACTATATAATGTAGGTCTTGATACTTTTCAAATAAAGAGTAAATCAGAAATTGGTACTTACCCGAAGGAAAATAGAGTAAGTATAGAGTAT
>JAUHXN010000023.1 GCA_030426865.1 bacterium
GGTAGTAACCATTTAGTGGATCGTGAGCTGAAGTTTGGTCAGTCACTATATCTGGAACAATACCTCTTCTCAATAGTTCAGGAAGAACTTCTGCTGTATTGCCGATTAGCCCAATTGACTTTGCTTCATTATTATTCTTAGCTTCGTTCATAACTCGAAGTGCATCGTCTAGATTATCTACTTTTACATCGCAATATCCATCGTGGATACGCTTATCTATTCTTGACTCATCAATCTCGACTGTGATAGATGCTGCACCAGCGAACTTAGCAGCTAGTGGTTGTGCACCACCCATTCCGCCCATACCGCCAGTTAACAAGAAGCGACCGTTAAGAGTACCACCGAAATGTTGCCTAGCGCACTCAGCGAAAGTCTCGTATGTACCTTGTACAATGCCCTGAGTACCTATATAAATCCAACTACCAGCGGTCATCTGCCCGTACATCATCAAACCTTTCTTATCCAACTCTCGGAAATGCTCCCAGTTAGACCAATTTGGCACTAGATTCGAATTGGCTATTATTACCCTAGGTGCAGCCGAATATGTCTTAGCAACACCAACTGGTTTACCTGATTGGACTAATAGCGTTTCGTCTATATCCATATTTTTCAGAGTGTTCGTAATAGCGTCAAAGCTTTCCCAATTTCTAGCGGCCTTACCTAGCCCACCATATACTATTAGTTCTTCTGGTTTTTCGGCATTTTCGGGGTCTAGATTGTGGTGTATCATACGATACGCGGCTTCTAGTTGCCAATTCTTACAAGTTAGTTCGGTACCTCTAGGTACAGTTACGGTTCTTTTTGTAGTCATTTATCATTCTCAATTTATTTGTTTTCACGAACTTGACGAACAACAAAAATAATAATTTCTAATGACATAAATTTGGCTTCATATTTGTAGGTGGATAAGTGTCATTATTCGATCGAGCGTTTTTATAAACGACGATACTACAGGACACTTTCAAACCTCCCCCGTTTGTAGTGTCCTGTTTTTGTTTTAGTAAGATTAGTTTAGACTACTTGATATGACCTTTAGTTTTCAATTCATTTATTACATCTTCAGCAAACCGTTCAACTATGGTTTCTACATCCATTCCTATCATATCTACTTGTGCTGAAGTACTAGAATATCCTTTCCACGCTACTTTATTAGAATTAACGTCAATTAAATCTGCTTGGAATTGATTGCTCATATATACATCTACATCATTAGTAACGAAAGTATTCGTCTCAGTTATTGTCGCATCTTTACCATTCTTTTTCTTTATTGTTCTAGTTTCGGTGTTCGTATGAAATTCTGGTGTTATTCGCTCATTTACATTTTCATCCATTATTTCTATTTTTATAAAACCATCGAATCCATTTTTGACTAATTGTGCTTGAAAATCGGCTTCTTCCCATACTCTAGTAGGTGGGAATATCATAGAGCCCTGTACAGCATAAAGTCCAGCTTCCTGAAATTCTTCGGCAAATACTTTTTCAATCAAAGCACGTCTGTTTAGGTTTTGCTCTACCGAATAGACACAGAACTTGGCATATTTCTTATTAATAAAATCTGGGTCGGTATATGATGTTGTCTCAATAGACACACATGAAGTAGCAACAATAGATAATAAAAATATCAGGAATAGGTTTTTACTATAGTTGATTTTTGGCGAAAGTAAATTAGATTTCATATAAATCCTTAATTATTTAGTTTGTTGATTTTTAAAATTTGAAATACGAATTTTGAAAAATTAAGTTTCTGCATTTACTCTATATATGACCTTTTTCTTGTAATTCTTCAATTACACTTCTTGAGAATTTCCAGAAAAATCCATCTCTATTAAACTGATTAATCTCATAATAATTAATTGGCTCAGAACTGCCTATCCATGCCACTTTGTTAGTTTTTACATCAATCAGATGAACAGAAAATCTATATCTCAAATTAGAGTTCAAATCATTAGAAAAATAGTTATCTAATTCCATTTCACCTTCAGTCGCATTATTGTTAATATTGTCATACACCACTTCAAATTTTAGAAAACCATCAACATTATTTTTCAATAGCTCTGATTGATACTCTTCTTCATCTCTCTCTCTAGTAGGAGGGAATAATACTGACCCCTCAATAGCATCCACTTCAAGATTTTGTAATTCCTCGACCATTGTTTTTTCTAAAATTGATCTAAAAACTAGATTTTCATCGTATGAATATATACAAATTTTATTATATTTTTTTTCTTTGAATTCTCTATCAGAGTAGGAAGAGGTAGTAACAGAGTAACAGGAAGTAGCGAATATTGCAACAAATCCAATTAATATATAGTTCTTAAAGTTTCCTATTAGCTTGGGTAGTATATTATTTGTCATTTGAATTCTCCCTAGAATTTGATGATTTATTATTGAGTCAAAATAAATCCAAAATATTTTGTTTTTTACTACTTCATAGCGTATAATACTTTATAAAATAATAATAGTTTCACTTAAATTAAAGGAATACAGAACATGAACTATACTTACAGTACGAAACTAAAAGGCGATTTTGAGGAAGTAATTGAAAGGGTAACTGCAGAGCTTAAGACAGAAGGATTTGGAGTATTAACTCAAATTGACATTACGAAGACTTTGAAAGAAAAAATAGATGTAGATTTCAAAAAGTATCGTATATTAGGAGCTTGCAACCCACATTTTGCGTACAAAGCATTAAGTGTTGAAGAGACTATAGGTGTGATGCTTCCTTGTAACGTAATAGTAGTAGAGGCAGGAGAAGGTGAATACGAAGTATCTGCTGTAAGTCCTATGGCGTCTATGCAAGCAATTGAGAATGAGAAATTGGAACCAATAGCTCATGAAGTAGAAGAAAAATTAAAGTCCGTTATCAATAGGTTAAAATAATTGAAAGTAATTGCAACATTATTAATACTTTTCACAAGCACTATTATCTATTCGCAGGAGTTACCTGGTGGACAGTTTGATAGGTATGAAAACGAACCGAAGCAAACTAATGCTGAAAATAGAGCTATGATTTCTGCAAAATATAAATATAATACTAATGATAAATACTCAATGAATGACGTAGGAATCAAAATTGGAATCTATGCAACTGATGATCTAGTTATAGGAGCACATTATTTCTATTTATTTGATAATTCAGTAGTTTTCAGCCCAAATGAAGATGGTCTAAAAGCTGCAATGTTATATGATTTATTTGGAATTAATGTCGATTATTTTATTTCAAACAGCTATACATTGCCCGTATCGGTTGGGTTAAATATAGGAACTGGACGTGCTACATATACTAGCTTTGGGAATTCACCTATAAGTGATGATCTGACAGGCGATTGGCTTTTCAATATAGAGCCAGAAGCCAATTTGTTTTTTCATATAACTAATACTGTATTGATAGATTTTAATGTAGGATATCGTATAATCTCAGGATTAGAATATAATGGTATCGAAAATGCAGATCTTTCTGGGTTTGTTGGCGGTATAGGGCTGACTCTCACAATTCAATAATTAATGTTTCACGTGTAAACTATTATGAATTAATTAGATACTATTATAAGTTAAGAACATTCCTTTGAATTCAGAATATTTTTTTGTTAATTGCTCTTTAGACTTGTGCCAAATGGCATATTTCTTATATTTCTAACAACCATTAGGTTCTCTTGGATTTATCTTTACTCTTTGGATTCATAGTTGGTGTTGTTTTGGCTCTACCACCTGGACCGGTAGGAGTTACAGCTATTGAGATAGGGCTATTCCAGAACAAAAAGGCAGGTTTTAAGCTTGCACTTGGCAATGCCATAATGGATTTCATTTACTGCTTGGGCGTTATATTCGCTACTTCAGCGGCTATTTCTACCTTAAGTAGTTTTTCTAATGATTACCCTGCAGCATATCTAGTATTCCAAATAGGTGCTATATCAGCCCTCTTTGTTATTGGTTTCCTTAATCTAAAAGCTAAAAAAAGAAAGATCAAAAAAGGCGATGAAGCTACTTCTGGCTATGCTTCTAAAATAAGCAAAAAAGGGCCTATTTTCTTAGGTGTAGCAATAGCACTAACTAACTTAGCAAATCCGACTTTTTTACCTTCATTGGCCGCAGTAACTATCTGGGTACACGAAGCCGGAATGACTACAGGAGGAGCAATCTCCAACTTTCTTTTCGCACTTGGATTTGGATTAGGTAATCTCTTTTGGGTCAACTTTATAGCTTCTATGACTCACAAATATAAGCATAAGTTCTCTACAAATATGATATTCAGAATCAAACAAGCAGCCGGTGTTACATTCATTGGTTTTGGAACTTTCCTCGGATTCAGATTAATATCGCTTTCTAAATGGCCTGAAATGCTCCGCTTTTTATTAGCTTTTTAATTTCATAATAATTCAAACTATTATACGCCTAACAAACTATGAAAATGGAATACGACATTATTGTTTGTGGTGGAGGAATGTCTGGTTTAAGCTTAGCATATAGAGCTTTAATATCAGGCGTTTGGGAAAATAAATCAATCCTAATAATTGACAAAAGCAATAAATCAATCAATGATAGGACTTGGTGTTTTTGGGAAAATTCCGACTCGCCTTTTGAAAGTATTATATATAGAAAATGGGATGAGATGTGTTTTTTTAGTCTTGACTCTAGAAGTTTGATATTAGATACTGCTGATTATAGTTATAATATGATTCGATCCATTGATTTTTATAGACACACATTAGATTACCTTAACTCTCAAGAAAACGTAACAATATCTAACGAAAACATAGTCCGTTTTACGAATACTAATTACAAATGCGAAGTTATAACTGAACAGTCCAGATATGCATCAGAGTATGTATTCAACTCAATCTTTAAAAAACCTCCACTAGAAGAAAAACATACATATCTGCTTCAACATTTCAAAGGTGTCATAATAGAATCTAAAGATCTTAATTTAGATACTAAGAAAATACATTTGATGGATTTCAGGACAGGTCAGGAAAATGGAAACACTTTCTTTTATGTATTACCAATATCAGATACATCCGCATTAATAGAATATACATTATTTTCTAGTAAGCTATTAGAAAAAGATACTTATGATATTAAAATAGCTGAATATATTAATAATGTTCTGAAATTAAAGGAGTACAAAGTACTTGAAGAAGAATTTGGAGTTATACCAATGACTGATTTTCCATTTACAAGATTCGAAGGAAATATAGTTAATATTGGCACTATAGGGGGTGATACTCGTGGCTCTACTGGTTATACATTCACTAATACTCAAAAAACGATTACTAAGATTATCGAAAGTTTTAACAATAGTGGGTCACCTTTTTTCAAAGAGGAGCACATATCTACTAAACATAAACTTTATGATAGTACAATGCTAAAAGTATTAGAGGAAGGTAAATACCAGGGACATCAGCTATTCACAGATATGTTCAGCAAAGTAAAAGCAAGTGATATACTTTCCTTTCTAGATAGTGAGAGTACACTATCGCAAGATATAAAAGTCATAAAAAGCCTTATACCTCAGTACTTTATAAAACCATTTTTTAAGAGTTGGTGGAACAGATAAGTCGAATGAGAAAAACAAAATTAGTCTATCATGATTGAAGCGAAGAGGCTAATGAATGAGGTGGATAATTCGCTTCGCTCAGAGTGACGTTTGTTCTCAATTGAACACCATCCAGATTATCCTAAAATTCTGATTCTGAATAATAGAGACAGCCACGTCCTTTCAGTCCTCGCTGTGACAGGTTTATCCCTAGACTCTTCACTCCATTTCATTCCGTTCAGAGTGACGCTGTCATACTGAGCGTAGCGAAGAGTCTAATAGACAGATCGGAGTTTCTCTCCCTCAGTATGACGGGTAAAACGAAAATACTGCCTGCCTAGCCAACTGCATGGTAGCTCTAAACAAAGTGCTTGTATTTATTTGAGCTGAAATGAAGGATTCAGGAAAAATATTTCAAATCCGAAGGATTTATTTCTATTCAATCAAAATTGTACTTTTTTACATTTCTAGACTTTGATTCTTCTGAAATCCACCAATATTGAAAAACCTTAAAAACCACTAATTTTAATTAAAAGTGAATTTAACCTCACAATTATCCACAATTAACAAAAAATAATTTATTTTCTTAAAATAGTTCTATGATATTGTATTTCAGTTACTTATATTGTAACTAAGAATATATCTCATGTAAAAAAGCAAAAAAAAGTTACATTTTGTTGAGACGTTTTTGCTGTTCATGTGTCTTTATAGTTAGAGGAATTACAAATGGATAAAAAGTATAGTAAATATTCCGACTTAGAGTTATTTAACTTACTAAGTGGAACTCAATCCGATGCCGAATTGGCATTCGGAGAGCTATACTCGCGTTATTCGCAAAAAATCTATGCGTATTGCCTCAGAGTAACTGGTAATAAAGAGGATGCAAATGATATCTTCCAAGAAACTTTTTGCAATTTCTTCAATACGGCTAAATCTAAACCTGAAACTACAAGTGTATCAGGTTTGATGATTACAATAGCTCGTAATCTATGTATAAATTATACTAGAAGTAAGAAAGTGCATATTGACTTAGAAGAGTACAATTTGCAGACTAATGACACAGGTTACGAGCAAAAGGAACTACTAGATTTGATTTCCAACGCACTTGAGCTATTGGAATTCGAGTATAAGGATGCATTTATTTTGCGACAATATCACGGATTTTCTTATAAAGAGATAGCCGAGATAACAAACGCACCAGAATCAACTATAAGAAACCGATTTTGGCGTGCAAAAGAAAAGATTAAGGAGATACTTGCTCCTTATTTACATGAGATATCAAATAATAAATAATTGAGTTTTACAATGTCATACAATCAAATGATACACGAATACTTGGATACGGGACTGAAACAGCCCCAAGAAGATGCTTTGTTTCAAGCATTAGCATCTGACCAAGCACTGCGAGGAGATTTCCAACAGCAGCTTAGTATTATGAAAATAGCATCTAATGATATGGGAAGCATATCACCACCTATTGAAACTACTAATGCGGTGTTCAGTAGCTTGGGTTTTTCCATCCCTTCTGGGGGAGCTCCGACATCAGTCGTGAACGAAACTAGAAGAAGACCGGGAGCGGGTATATTTGCTTCAGCATCAGGTGTTGGTATTATGAATATATTTAAAGATAATCTTTCCACGTTAGGTTCTATTGCTGTTGCAGCACTTATATCTACGTTCTTGTTTATTACATTTGATAAAGGTCTTCCATCTATTGATGAAGGTAATACAGGTATTACATTGGCTCAGAACTATTATGACGACGCTTCTCATTCTAGTTTACCAATTGTTAGTTCAATAGATAAAACTGAAGAGAATGCTTCTGGTAGTAGAAACAGTTCCAATTATCAACCTAATAGCAATGCCTCTGCTCCTATATTAGCAGTTGAAGAGAAGGAAGAGGAGAATTCATCAGAATTGTTAGCAGCTAATAACGAACTATCGATGAATTTAGAAGAAAAAGTGAACAACAATATACATAAGATTAATCAGAATGGATATGCTAGAGTGAAAGTGAATAGACTTCATACTAGTGATGCATCTGATATTGGATTCGCAGTACCAAATTTCATATATGAAGAGAAAAGCGGTTTCGCTTTAGAGTTGCGTGGGGCAAATAACCCTAACGAAACTGCTTTACTCAATGATATGATGATAGGTGTGAACTTCGAATTTATAGATGACTTCCATGCAGTAGGTATGATCGGAAATGAACGATATGTAGTAAGAGTAGCTAATCCTCTTTCGGCTGGGGAGCAAGTGCAATACTCTAATGAATCGATGATATCATTCATGGTTGGGTTGCGTTATGCCCCAGATGAATTGATACTTAACGGTTTATTAGTACCTTACGTTCAAGCAAGTGGCGGTGGTATTTCCAACGGGTTTGCTGGTGGATTTGAATCTGGACTTATATTAAATCTTAATAATAATTACTCATTCTTAGTTGGATACGGCAAGCAATATGCCAAATACAACTTTGAAGGTAATCTATACAATACAAACAAAGACGGTATAAACGTAGGGTTGAGGTATTCTTTCTAAGGGAAAACTATTAAGAAATTTGATAAAAGAGGGGAAAGTCGATTTAACTTTCCCTTTCATAAAATTCATTATTTTGAATTAGATACTATTCAGATAGTTTAAAGGAAACCCTATGAGTAGATTCACCTACGACTAATAACTTCTTACCATTACTCAGATTGATATAGTGGGGTTCAAAAAGTGTGACCTCTAAATCATAAGTACCAGGAAAAGTAATATTATGAATAAAAGGAGTTAAATCAACGCTTCCAGTATTGTCCAGATACCATGATATACCACTAGTAACTGTATCTGAAAGTAATCTCTCTTGAAAACTATCTGTCGATGAAATCTTAATATAAGCTTTAGTTGCACTTGTGCTACCTGACCAACTTAAAGTATATCCCGATGATTTGGAAATTGAATCGCCTCTAGTAAAATTATTAATTTGAACAGCCTGACCTAAAGAAATACTATCAAGTATTTGGTCAAAGTTCTTATTGCTGTCCATCTTAATAATATTAACTCCAGAACCGAAATTTATGTCTGATTCTACCAATCTTTTCGTGGGGGCATATTTCCCTTCTAATGAACCACTCAAATGAATCTCATTTATGTAAAAATTTTGTGTGTCAAAAGGTTTGAACTCTGAATTGAAAAGTCCAGCGTTTGTTTTATAGTAGGTGCCTTCATAATCTGATGAATCAACTACACCCTCATTAGTGTATATTTCATAAATTTTATTATATTCTTTAGTTATGAAAATAATACCATTTAATGAGCCATCATCCCAACCAACAACGACATCATCCAAGTGGTGATAGCCATTATTATCGAATAGTTTCGTTATATCCCTACTGTCTGGACTCGTTGTACTATCATCACTACAACCTACTAGTGTAAACACAGCCGCAATAAGGATGAGAGCCTTGTATAAGGACTTTTTATTCATATATTACCTATATTTTTATTTAGTAATTTTGACTATACATAGCCAACTCCGTGTATAAACGGTAGATAAAAAAGAAAGTTACCAAATATGACTTCGAGGGTATAAACGTAGGGTTGAGATACTCTTTTTAAGGATATCTATAAGTTAAAATAAATTTATAGTTCGCATGTTTGTTTACAAATGGAACATTTCTCGCTTCTAAGTCGAACTCGACTTGGACATCGAACCCATTTATTCTATTATACACGTCAAATGTATAGTTTAAAAAACTAACATCTACTTTATGATTAGTTTGTTGTGTTATATTATTGCTATTAAAATCTAAAATAGAACTAATGTAGCTGTTGCTTTCATTAAGCTGACGTAAGTATAACAAATATGTATTGAAGGTTTGAACACTGTCTAATTTGATGTTTGCATTTTCAAGAAATACCATTTGTGAATCATTAGAATCTATCTGGCTGAACTGACCATCGAACGTAAAATCTATCCAAGTCCAATTTTGGCTTAAGTTAGTATCCATGTCCAATTTGAAAAAATTTCTACTCTGTACCTGTAGAGGTTGATGAGAAGCATAATTATCATTAGTAATATATACTTCTTCTAGTCTAGAGTTTAATAAAGTATCAATTGTTCTATAAGTAACTATCGTCATTACTGAATCGAGTATAGGGCTAAATCTAGGTGCAACAGATCTTTTGTTAATATCCCTTATCACCTGTGTCAACGAATCTATGGTGTTTCCGAGTGAATCTCTAACTATAATCAAAGAATCAATAGTGAATATATACTCCGCAGAATCTGAGCTTTTAACTGTATCTATAGTTACAATAGTGTCAATTCTTACTACTGTATCCCTCTCAATAATTGTAGTTTTATAATCAGGATCAGTACCTAGCGAATCTTCGCAAGCCACAAATACAACCACTAATAAAAGAGCAAATATAATGTGTAAATAGTTTTTCATCAAAACTCTACCCCTATGCCCAAATGTGAACCAAATTTATTCGAAGAGAAATTAATATTCTTATGAAAGTAACTTAAGAAAGTATAGTCAGATTTAAAGTAGAAATAAGTATTTCCGAATAAATAATAATCTAATCCTATTCCTACCCTAGCCAATTCACCTATATTTGTTGCACCTACAGACAAATCAACATTTGGTCTTACTTGTAAGAATTCAAGATACTCAGGAGAGTATCTAAAAATCATTGATGCCGAATAAACTGTCGGTTGCTGTTGATATAGTACTTCATTACCTTCTAGATTAACATCTGTAAACTCTTGATAAAAATTTTCTTGTCTTAAATCCAAACCAATAGAATATTCCCTGGATAAATTATATAGGCCACTAATTCTTAGGTTATCAGTAAAAGTGTTATTTCTCTCTACAAAATCAGCACCTAAGTCCTGGAAATAACGTCCGAGTGCAGCTTCTAGCTTAATGCTAGTTTCTGGATTATGAGTGTTGAAGTTGTTGATTATGAAATTCGTATTATTTGAACTAAATGAATTAGGTTGATTCACAAAATTAGATTGGAAAACAGTTTTATAATTTTCATTTGAGTTATTTTCTACTTCCTCTTCAAATATTATGTTTTTACTAGGAACCTGTGTCTGGTTATTCTGAGAGTTATATTTGTTTTTTAATTGGATTAATTTATTATTGGCCGCAATAAGATCTGAATTTGTCTCTGCTAATCTTCTTTGTAAATTTCTATTTTCAATAAACAAATACGAATCCATCATTTCCTCAGTAGAAGGATCCTTATATATAATCTGTTCTTCCCGACTTGTTTCTTCAGGAAGCACTATAGTTAGGTTTGGAGCTGAAATATCTTGAGCTTTAACTATTGGTATCTCTTGTTTATAATAGCTATTGTATCCATCCCCTATTGGAAATAGCCAAATCATAACTAGAGCAGTTGCTATAGAAGCTAAGAGAGCTGTTAATATAGGTGTTTTGTAAAGTGACCAAAAACCAGATGTAGATACAGCTGCTTTTGTACCAGCAGTTTCTACATCTGAAACGCTATTGAGCTAGTACTAGAAGCACCGGCTATACCCAGATTTGTAAATAGCGTTTCAGATGTAGAAACTGCTGGTACAAAAGCAGCTGTATCTTTTCCGATAGCAAGCTTCATAGCAAAGAGTTGATTAAAATCGTATCTGAGCTCTTCGTTGTTTGATAGTTCACTAAATAGTAACTCTTGATTTGTACTATCTAGATTCCCATCAAAATATTCATTTATTAGATTATCATGATTCATATTGTTTCTCCCTATTTGAAGTGCTTTTCTAAGTCTTTCAAATATGGTTTTAAAATTTCTTTAATTTTATTTCTTGCTCTAAATACTCTAGATTTTGCGTTGTTTATTGTAGTTCCAGTTACTTCTGCAATCTCTTCATAAGAAAGACCATTATACTCTCTTAATATAAATGCATCTTGGTAATCGAAGTCTAATAGTTCTAACGCCATACTAATTAGAGAGAGTAATTCTTTCCTATCTTGCCTATTGAATTCCCCCTCTTGTAAATCGAGTTTATCCGAATACACAATTCTCTCTTGTTTCTTCTTATAGTTAAGGGACAGGTTTCGTGCTATTGTTATTAGATAACCGTGTACACTTACATTTCCTTCTTGTACTTTAACGTTCTGATAGAATCGCATAAAAGTCTCTTGGAATATATCCTCAGCTGTTTGCTCGTCACTAAATATCTTGAAACAATACGCATGAACTTGTGAGGAGTATCTACTATAAAGCACTTTGAAAGCCTCACCAGATAATTTTTTATCATCGCGAAGTATTCTAATTAGTTCTAAATCAGTAATATTTTTAAGTTTTTCAATCATTCAATTAAGATATACAATCAAGTTCTATATTCGTTGCACATTGATGTAAAATAATTATTAATTTCAATTCTACTGCAACCAATTTACAACTTGTTTGTATATCGTGTTGATTTCAGAAATCAATTTTTTACAAACAATTCTAAAAGGAGTTTTAAAATGAAAATTTTAAATAAATATATTATGCCTCTGGTGATGCTATTGCTAGCACTTGGGATGAATTTACCTGCTTATTCGCAGAGTACAATGGATATTAAGTCAATGTTTGATCAAAATTCACACATGGGGATTAATTTTATACCTGGGAACAATAACCCGTCAGATCTGGATGCAATAAGATTATATGAAGCTCAAGGGCACACTAGAAACCTTAGTGACTTTACATTGATTAGAGAATATGATATGTCAAATTATCCGAATGTGGATTCGGTAACTTGGAATTCACAATTGCATTTCATCCAAACTAAGAAAGCAGGAAATTTCCCTTATCTTCAGAACATGTCTTATTTTATGACAGCTGTTATTGGTAACAATGAATCAAATCCTCCAGACAGTATGTATTACACTTACTTCAACGAGCCGATAGACTCTCTATATTTTACTGTTAATCCACCTTCTCTTACAATTGCAGAAGTAGGTGAACAGTTTCTTTATAACCCAAGTGCACATACTTCTGGTATTAAGAAAATTAGCTATAAACTAATAGACCCACCAAATACAGATGCTAGTATAAATAAGAATACCGGACTTTTAACTTACAATGCTACTCAAGTCGGTGATTTCTCTTTTATTATAAGAGCTTACTTAGAGACTGAGCCAAGTAATTACATAGAACAAGAAATGAGAGTTCGTGTATTAAAATGTAAAACTAATATAAAAGGTAACCTAACATCTAAAAATCAAGCACTTGAGAAGTTAATAAGAGTCTCTGTAGATATATTCAAAGTAGAAAAAGATTCATCAATTTATTATTCTAGTGTTGCTTTGGTTAATAATAGTTTTACTGCTACAGTAGATGAAGGCAAATATCAAGTTAGGTTAAACGGGTACTCACAAAATGAATCAATTAAGTTATGGTATGATAATACTAAATATATAGATGATGCTGAAATTTTAGAAACTACTTGTGGAAACGACATAAGTTTTGATTGGGAGGTGGATTTGACTGCTTTCGAAAAAGAGACTATTACGATTTTACCTATCATTTCAGGTACTGATTTCAAAATAGTGAACAAAGGTGAAACTTTTGAAAAAGAAATAGAATACACAACAACTCCCGCTGGAGGTGAAGTCGAATTCTCATTAACATATAATAAGAATTTTATTCTGACAGGGCCTGATAACAACATATTAAAACTAGATACTCAAGAACCAGGATATCACCAAGTTGTAGTAAACGCAAGTCTAAAGAACAACCCAAGTATCAGAGCTAGCCAGTTAGTATCTATTTGGAGAAATGAATGTGAAAACCTAACTAATCTGAAAGTAAATCTGAAGGATAAAGAAACAGGTGAGCTATATAAGAAAATAGTAACTGCAGGCATTTATTTAGCACAAACTATTAATGATAGTACTTCTATTATTAGATCTTTGGCTTCTGATACGATTACAGATGGTCTTTTGGAGTTCAACTTACCAAAAGGTGAATATATGCTAGAGATTGGTATCAGTACTTACCATAATAATAATATGTTATACTATCAATATAAATATAAGACTGATAAGCCTATCGTAGGTCCAAATGATAAATTTGAGTTTATAGAAGTTGATTGTGATGATATGACATTAGATTGGGAGATAATACCACCTGTTCCAGTTTATGACTACACAATATCTGGTAAAGTTACTGATGAAGATTCTGGCGATGAACTAGGCGGAATTTTAGTAGAACTTTTAGGTAAAAATAGACTTACGAACGCTTTCAAATCTTATAAAACAACGACATATAATGATGGTAGTTATAGTTTTAAAGTTCCTAATGATTCAGAATATGAGATATCTGCCGTTTCTTTAGATTCATTAACAAATGCAAATTACCTAAGAGAATATTGGGAAGAAACAGCTAATCCGTTAGAAGCAACTTTGCTTGACCTAGAAAGTAATCTTACAAATATAAACTTTACTTTGAATGAAAGAGATGAATATAAGAACTCTCTTACAGGTAAGATTCTAGATGAGGATGATAAAGGTGTAAAAAACTGTGTAGCAGTTGCTTACCTTGTAGAAACAAACTCATTTGATAAAGATTTTCTTTACTATAGTGAGACAGCTTATACAAATAACAATGGTGAGTTTACATTTGAAGATTTGATACCTGGTGATTATGTAGTATATGCATATAAGTATGATAGAGGTCATACACCAGGATATTATGTTTCAGACGACAAGACATTAACTAGAAGCTGGTTAGACGCTACTAGAATAGAAGTTGAAGAAACAGGTATTTTCGGAGATGTAGAATTACGATTAGCGCCACTTAAACCTATCGCTAGTAATAAAGGACTGAATGGGAAAGTAGGCCGACTAAAAGGAATTAGCCCAGGAAGCACTGAGTTGCTAAGTCCTCTTAATGGTGTTCAAGTTTTCGTGACTAACTCTGAAGACAATGTGATAAACTATAACTATTCTTTAAAAGACGGTGAATACGAAGTTCCAAATCTTGAGAATGGTGAATTAAATGTTTACTTTGATAAAGTCGGCTTTAAGATGGCACACGAACAAATTGTAATTTCGGATAACAATGAGAATATAGAACTTGATGTTGAAATGGAAGGATTGAGCACTTCAGATGTTACTCCGTTTGAAGAAGTAAGCGCAAGTGTTTACCCTAATCCAAGTACTGGTAATGTAACAATTACGGGTGATTTTAAGCTTGGTAACTACATAGTAAAAGTAATTAGTGTTACTGGTAATACTGTTAAAATCATACCTATAGAAGTAACGGATCCGAACTTTAGTTTAGATTTGTCTGATTTATATTCTGGTCAATACTATATTCATTTAATTGGAAATAATGCAAACTATTCGACGAAGTTAAATATTGTAAAATAATACTAAACTATAAATTGAGTTAAAATTAAAAATGCCAACTTATACAAGTTGGCATTTTTTTATAATCTTTCACTTACTTTACTAATTTTGATATCTCTAGCATATCCCGTATTAACTTGACGTTGTGAACTCGAATTATATCAACATTACTAGATAATAATTGTTGATGTATCATAGCTGTATGTGCATCTCTGTCTTTGGCATTTTTAATACCAAATAGCATATTGATAAATGCTTTTCGGCTAATTCCCAATAATTGCTTTCCAGTTATTTGATTAAATTTTGCCAAATGATTGAGTAAAGCTAAGTTGTGTTCTAAAGTCTTACCAAATCCAATACCTACATCTACATACACATTATCAATACCATCAGCTAACTTACTTTGATTCTCTAAATAATTATAGACTTCGTTAACAACATCATCATACTGGGGATTATCTTGCATATTTTCTGAAGCCCCTTTTTTATGCATTATCACCAGGTCTGCCTTATATTCTTTGGCCAAATCAACAAATCGAGGTTCAGCACTTAATCCACTTACGTCATTAATTATATTTGCACCTCTATCTAGTGCAACCCAAGCAACATCATACTTCGTCGTGTCTATGGAAATAGTGATATCCTGATTGACTTTTCTGATACCTTCTATTATTGGAATTACTCGGTTTAGTTCTTCCTCTAATGTCACTCCTTTACTTCCTGGTCGAGTACTTTCTCCTCCAATATCTATTATATGAGCACCATCATCTATCATTGCCAAACCATGATTAATAGCCAACTTTTCAGATAAGTAGTCTCCCCCATCAGAAAACGAGTTAGGGGTTACATTCAGAATACCCATTATTTTAGGTTTCATTTTATGTCTCCTGGTGATAAATATCCGTCATTTCTAATGATTTTTTCGATTTCTATGGCTTTACTAACAGATGGTTTAATGCGTTCCAGGTGTTCCTTTAAGAATGCTAATCTTTCATTTTCAGAATTCATCTCTAGCAAATGTTGCTTTTGTTTACCAATTAAACCAACTTTCTGTGCAAAGTAGTAACTAGCAGTTTTATCTATCAAATCTTCTTTTTTGGTCTTTTGAACGCGGAATACAGGAATTTTATTAGTAATAAAATTGAAAAGCTCTATGCAATCATTAAGTAAGTTATCTTCTATTGGTTCAACAACATCACTTATTAGTTCTATTTCACCGATTGCATAAGTATCTTCACTTTCTTCATACCTATTTAATTTGAATTTTTCGTGTCCAATTACGCTTAAATCTAACTTACCGTCGGGATATTTTTTGATGATTTCATGAACTTTGGCAGTACAACCGAAATGAGCTAATGTATTGTCAGTTGAAAATATAATTCCAAACTTTGACTTATATTCTATACTTTCGTTTACAAGCAACTTATATCTATCTTCAAATATATGAAGAGGATATATTGACTCAGGAAACAATACAAGATTTAGTGGGAATAGTCCTATTTTCATTAGTCGTGATTTTAGTTAGTTGTTTGTTCTCAAAATAAGAATTATTTTAAATATAATCCGGAAATGTGGGAACAAATGGTCGATATCAAGAAACTATAATCTATACAACTATTTTCTTTTTCTTTTTGGGCTTTTTCTCAGCAATCATGTGAGACTCTATATACTCAACTATTTTACCTGCTATATCTACACCTGTTGCCTTTTCAATACCTTGCAGCCCTGGTGAAGAATTAACCTCTAATATAAGTGGACCACGTGAAGATTGGAGCAAATCAACCCCTGCAATAGAAAGGCCCATTGATTCAGCCGCTTTTAGTGCTGCTTTCTTCTCTTTAGTTGTTAGCTTTATAATCTCTGCAGTTCCACCACGATGAATATTGGAACGGAAATCACCATCGGCACCAGTTCTTTTCATAGATCCGACTATTTTACCATCGACTATGAATACTCTAATATCAGAGCCACCAGCTTCTTTTATAAATTCTTGGATTAGAATACTTGTTTTCAATCCAGAGAATGCCTCTATTACTGATTTTGCGGCTTTGCGTGTTTCGGTTAATACTACACCTAGTCCTTGAGTACCTTCCAGTAGTTTAATTATTACCGGCATACTGCCAATTTGCTTAAGTAAAATATCTGCATCTTCATTTTTGGGATGTCTAGCAAAAACTGTTTTAGGAACACCCAAATGCTCTCTCGCCATTATTTGCAAACTACGTAGTTTATCTCGAGAACGAACAATCGCTTGTGATTCAATGGCGCAAAACACCTTCATCAATTCGAATTGACGTACCACTGCCGTACCATACATAGTTACAGAAGCACCAATCCGAGGTATTACAGCACCTACATTCTCGATTGGTTCGCCATCGTAATATACCATTGGATTCCCCTTTTCCATTAGTAGTGAGCATTTAGTATGATTGACAACTTGTGCTTCGTGGCCTCGTTGTTCTATTGCTTCTACCAATCTTTTGGTGGAATAGAGATCTTTGTTCGTAGATAGTACGACTATTTTTTTCATTGGCTTGATATTATATATTTTTTGGAAACATCGATTAAAAACTTCTTTCTTAAAAACTTAGTACCTAATAGTATTGGGTATTTCATATCTTTTCTATCAGTCAGAGTAAACTCAATTCTATATATTTTTTTACCTAATTTCATCCTAGATTGTATAGAATACCTCTTTTGTGTGAATCCATTAGAACTTTTTACTCTTTTGGTCTTGTAAAGTGGTAAAGTAATATCGTTATCTTCGTAGGAAGGATGTGTTTTATCTAAAAGGCGAAAAACTACATAATACTTATCATCTATTTTTACTTTTCTTATTTTCTGAGCATGTAAAGCAGAAGTAGAAGCACCTGAATCTATTTTAGAATCCAAATCAAGGAATCCCAAATCTACCAAATTCACCTTTTCTATTCTGCCTATTGTTAGCATTTACCTAGTTATTACCTGCTTTTAGTATTTCTGCTCTTTCTGCAATAGTTAGGTTTTCTATAATATTTGTCAGATTACCTTCTACTATTTCTTTCAAACTATAATTTTTTGCGTCCCCTTCCAAACGATGATCTGTAACTCTATTCTGAGGATAGTTATAAGTTCGGATTTTAGCCGATCTATCACCCGTTGAAACCATAGTTTTTCTTTGTGATGCTATTTCTGCATTTTGCCTCTGTACTTCACGCTCATATATTCTTGCTTTTAAGACCTTTAGTGCTCTTGCGTGATTCTTTATTTGCGAACGTTCGTCTTGGCACTCAACAACTATACCTGTAGGCATGTGAGTTAGACGAACAGCAGACTCAGTCTTGTTAACGTGCTGACCACCAGCACCCGATGCACGATATGTATCTTTTTTAATATCTTTGTCT
>JAUHXN010000308.1 GCA_030426865.1 bacterium
TATCTACTCTTTCATCACCAATTTTAAGATAACAATGAGCTTCAGGTATATAGTCTATTGAATTTTTCACTAACTCATCACCTATTCTAGGTGTGTTTTGATTGTCCATTTTATAAAGACCAAGAATTAGTTTAATATTTTCTTGATTATTTTCAATTGCAATTTCTCTTAGAAATGCATGTTTCGAGCTACAAGTGCCTTTATTCTCTTTTAAAACTAAACTAAGATCATATCTATTTTCATTTCTGCCATAGGGGAGAGAACTCACTAATTCAACAAGATGGTGCCAAGTATTTACACCACTAACAATAGATAACTGGCTTAGTTTGTTTTCAATATTTAATTCAAAATCTATTATTTTATCAAAGTTCACTTATTTCTATTTCTCTTAAATCATCAATGTAATTAATACACCCATTGTCTAATAAAATTTTTTTGTTCTTTTTCCCGATACCTATGAAATCAAGGCCAAGATTGTTAGCCGTTTTCAGATCCCACAGCCCATCACCAATTGAGACTATTTTGTAATAGTTTTCTTGAGCAAAGTGTTTTTTAGACTTGTCTAATGCTTTATTAACTATATCATCTCTACTATATAATTCATTTGAGCACACTAATCTATCAGAATAATAAGGAACACCAAGACTTTTCAGCTTATATATAGCTGGCTTTTCTAGAGAGCCGGTCGCAAAACAAAAGTCAAATTTAGGGTCCAATTCCAATTTTCTTAATAACTTAATAGCTCCAGGTATTTCAGTAATTGTTGTTTTGCTAATTTTACTATAAACTTTATCTTCAAATAAATTAAGTATCTTATTATCGAATTCTTTGTCAAAGTAGTTTTCGTAAATTGTTTTAGCAATAAACGAGTCAGTATGGTGTTTATACTCACCATAATTCGAATCTATTTTTACTACTCCAAGTTCTTCTAATGACTCAGTAAAAGCTTGCTGATGTACTACCACACTGTCCGTAAGAGTTCCATCAATATCAAATATTATTAGTATTCTTCGATCTTTATTTGTAGTCATTTCTTTCTTGCTATTAATGTTATTCCTTTAGATTTATTACCATTCATAGTTTCAAATACTACTTTTCTGTTTAGCATAATATCAAAGTCGGAGAATAATTCTAAAAGCCATTCTTCTGTATGATGTCTTAAAATAGCACCGTCTGGCAACTCGAATATACCGTATTGTCCATGTTTGTCTGAATATTGATTGTATCTATTTAAATTTCTTTCGTCATCATTTAAAAGAAAATCATTTAAATAAATTATTCCATTTTCTTTCAATCCATCACTTAGGGATTTCATTAGTGTTAATTGCTCGTTATTATCTCTAACACAAGTTAAAACAGCAAATAGTAATATTGCGTCATATTTTTGGACCTTAATATTGCTATAATTAGCTTTCAGTACATTAAGATTTAAATCCTGATTTTCTTTTCTTCCTCTTTCTACCATTTCTGATGAGATATCAAAACCTATAGTGTTAAAATAACCTAAGTCATTTAATTGATTCAAAGTTCTACCATAACCACAACCAAAATCTAGAATTCTATCTTCTCTTTTAATATATTGATTAATTAAATCGATATCTAAATCAGTTGTAAATTTCTTCTCGTAAGCAACACTATCCCAATATTCTTTATTATTCATATACATATTGTTTTAATTCATTTCCTTCTAAATTTATATTCTTTTCAAATTTAAATCCAAGTTTTTTTATAATCTTAATGGAACCTATGTTCATAGGAAATGAAATACAAACTATTCTAGAGAAATTAAATTTGTTCAAACCTATATCTAAAACAGCTAAAGCAGCTTCAGTTCCATAGCCTTTATTCCAATATTTTTTGGCATACCTCCAACCAAAATCTATCTCATTATTGTAATAAGAATAACCACAAAAACCAATCAAAGTATCTGATTTACTCTCAACTACAGCAAATCTAGACCACCCAAACGATTCATAATGCTCAATATTCTTTATTATATATGATTCAGCTTGACTGTAAGTTTGTGGTTTTCCGTTACCGATATATTTCATTACACTCGGGTCAGATATAATTTGACTATAACTTGATATATCAGACTTTTTAAAAGGTCTTATAATTAATCTTTCTGTTACGCATAAACACATAGAAGTCTAATTATAAATTGATAAATGTTCCCTTTCTAAACAATATTTAACTATAAATGTTTCAAGACTAGAAATGTAACTTCATCCCTTCGTGAGAGTCAACGAATCCTAATGATTTATAAAATTCAAGAGCTTCGGATCTCTTCTTATCAGTAGTCAGTTGTATCAAATGAGCATTTCTATCTTTAGCAATATTGATAGCATATTCAACCATTTTTCGACCTATGCCTTTACCTCTGATTTCATTACTGACTCTCACACCTTCTATTTGTGCTCTTATACCACCTTTGTAAGTCAAATATTGAATAAATGATAATTGTAGAGTTCCAATTATTTTATTTTCATCTTCAGCTACAATCAAAAACTGATTCTTATCTTCTTCTATTTCCTTGAAAGCATCAAGATACTCAGTTGGTAGAGGAATCTTATAATCCTCTCTTTTTGATCCAAGTTTATCATCTGATAGAAGTCTTACTATTTCATTCAAATCATCGTTATTAGCTTTTCTGATATTCATATAAATACATTATATTATAGGTTTTAATTATAATTCAATCTAATCTTTTTCTATGTTTACTACAACACTGCCAACCTTATGCCCTATATCTACATATCTGTGAGCTTCTGCAATATCTTCTAACTGAAAAGTTTTATCTATAACAGGTTTTAGTTTACCCATACTGACGAAATCAGCAATTGTTTCTATATTATTCTTACTGAATATAGCCATTCCGGCTTTGATCTTGTTCCTTTGTGTCATAGATAACTTGAAAATATCAAAGTATTGAGGGATTGTAGCTACGGCCATTAGATGTCTTCCACCTTCATTTAACATACTTAAACTTTCCTTCGGTGAGATTATTCCTAATGTGTCATAGATAATATCATATTTCTTACCGCTTTTTAGATAGTCTTCTTTGGTGTAATCTATAACCTCGTCTGCACCTAATGATTTGACTAATTCAGTATTCTTACCACTACAAATTGCTGTTATATGAGCACCGTACATTTTAGCCATTTGTATCGCATTTGTACCCAATGAACCAGAGGCACCATTTATTAGAAGCTTTTGACCTTGCTTTAACTCCCCCAAATCTCTTAAAAATGTCAATGAAGTCATTGCTCCGAAAGGTAGCGATGCTGCCTCTTCCAAACTAATATTATCAGGGATTTTAGTAATAGTCCCATTATCTTTGAGAACGGTAAACTCGGCATAAGTTCCTGTCTTACTGGATCCAAAGACCTTAT
>JAUHXN010000024.1 GCA_030426865.1 bacterium
ATAGACGTTGTTTGCCTTTCTGATTTGCCCATCTACCATTACCATCCATTATGATGGCAATATGCTGTGGAATCTTACCAGTAGCTTTTATTAATTCTTGTTTGTCCTTATCTTCAGGACTTTGTTCTTTTATCCAAGACATATTGTATTTGTACAATTAATGAGTTACAAAAATAGTTTTTATATATAGAAATAAAAACTATTCCCATATAATTTATTAAATTTTAGATAGTTGCTTTGTTTTTTAATATTTGCGTTCGTATATTTGCTTCCCTTAACGGATAATTATTTAATATTGTTTCATAAACGGAAAAATCAAGTGAACAACAAAAATATAACAAAAGCAGATATCGTAGAAGTTATAGCTAGTAATACAGGTCTTACAAAAGTTGAAACTAAAGCAGTAGTAGAGGGTTTCATAGATACAATCATTACTACAATAGCTGAAGGAAAGCGTATCGAGCTTAGAGGTTTCGGTGTTTTCAAACATAAAGCTAGAAAACCAAGAATGGCGAGAAACCCTAAAACTGGTGAAGAAGTGAAATTGGACAAGAGATACGTTCCCGTATTCAAAGTTTCTCCTGACTTCTTTGACAAAGTTAATGTTGCAATTAAAGATGAAAAAGGCGAAAAATAAATTTAATTAAACAAAGGGTGATATATGCCAAGTGGTAAAAAGAGAAAGGGCAAGAAAATGTCCACTCACAAACGTAAGAAAAGATTACGTAAGAACAGACACAAGAAAAAGAAATAGACTAAACTAAAAGTCTAAAGTAATTATAAAAACTGCCGATATTAACTAGTATGACAAGTACAGTTTCTAATATCGGCAGTTTTAATTTTAACCCCAAATCTGAGGTAATCGCTTCGGAAGCACTGTCGCTAGCGAAAGACGACCTGAAAGACTTATCTAAAAGCTCATTTTCCAAAGTATTCAACCGAGTGGATAATTTCCTCGATTTCGGTACTACTAAAAACTTCGATTTCAGTAATTTCGATAAAGAAGAGATGAAATCATTCCTGAAAGTAATGTCAACCCTGATGAAAAAAGGAATAGTCGGATACGAATACTACGAAGTAAACGGCAAGATTGAAAAACACTTCATGACTACCTCCCTAGGTAATCGACGCTTATACAATGCAGAATGGAAGGAACGCAAAGACAGCCGTGGCGGCTGGTTGGTGTGACACATTACTTATAATCCCTTATACCTTCTTCTAACAGTTCTAATATAATATCAAGATGATATTTGTGGGTACGGAAAGAAAGAACAGCTATTCGCATCCAAAACTCTCCATCGAGTGTGGTTGAAGATATAAACACTCGTCCATCATTGTGGATTATACTAAGTAGCTTTTTATTAATTTCATTAGCATCACCTGATTTTGGTATAAAGCGGAATGCAGCAACTGTTAACTCTGGATCTGGCCCAACTTCAAAACCTAACTCCTGTACTTTCGCATAAAAGTAGCGAGTAAGCCATATTTTCTCTGATAAACAGGCTCTGAATGGAGCAATACCGTGCAACTTCATAGGTACCCACATTCGCAATCCACGGAAATGACGGCTCAGCTCGGGTGACAAATCAGCGGGGGAGTACTCTTGTTGGTAGTCTTTGGTGTCTTGCATATAGTTAGCATCGTAGGAGTTAGCTTCTAATAAATGATTTATATTCTTAACCATTACTATTCCAACTCCATAAGGTAAGAACATTCCCTTGTGTGGGTCTAGTATCACAGAATCAGCCCTATTTATACCAACTAATTTATCTTTTGTCTCATCACAAAGCAAGAAAAAACCACCATAAGCGCCATCAATATGATACCAAAGGTTGAATTTCTCAGCAATATCTGCTAACTTATCCAATGGGTCAATCGCACCTACATCAGTAGAACCTGCGGAAGCGACTAGCATAAAAGGTTTAAGTCCATCAGAAACATCTTTTTCTATTTGCTCAGCTAATAGTTCGGGATTCATTCTGTATTTCTCGTCCATAGTTATATATCGCAACTGAATTTCGTGTAATCCCACTATTTTAAGTGCTTTAGTTACGCAATGGTGAGCTTGTTTCGTCAAATATATAGTACTAATTTCTATATCCTTTGACTTGATTTTCTTAGCTATTCGAGCTGTTGAGATTGCAATCAAATTAGCCATACTACCACCTGAAGCAAGATTACCTCCAAATCCTTGCTTATATCCTACCAAATCACCAATCCAATCGATAATCTGATTTTCTATTCGAACTGCACCTGGAGTAGCAAAGAAAACCCCAGCATAACGATTCATGACTGCCGCCAGATAATCACCTATTGCCGCACCGTAAATACCTCCTCCGGGAATATAGCCAATATGACCACCTGAAGCTGGGTTTATCCCTGCTCTATCTACGTTCTTCTTCAGAAAATTAATTATATTATTTGTATCGGTTGGCGTCTCTTCGAATGGGAAATTTTCAAATGCTCCATCGTTTGTATAGTCATTAATAAATGCCTTTTTGGAATGTATTTCATCTAGGAATTGCTCGGAATATTCCGAGACCTCACTCATATATTCTGATCTCTTTTTTCTATTCGGTTCTAGTTCTAGTCCTTCTTTTTCGTACTTACTTATTAATTTCTCTATACTTTCTAAATTCATTTTTTTCATTTATGTTTATTATTCTTTGACAACATAATGTTTTATCATCTTAAAATATGTCAATTTCACACCATTTCGCTCAGCTACTTCCTCATTTTTTACTTCAAATCCTTTAGAAAGAAAAAAAGGAACTGCGGTAGTACTAACGTTTGCATCTATTTTTTCAAATTTGTAAATTTTTGAAGCAACTAGCATTTGTTCTAATAGAAGAGTTCCTACACCATTTCGTTGATGAGTAGTACTTGCATATAGCAAATCAAGATAACCATCTTTTGTGATTGAAGAAAAGCCAAGTAATTCATCTAATTCATTGATACAGACATAGAAAAGCTGTTCATTAATCTTCTGAAGAAAACGCTCTGGTCTGGTATCGTCATCAAGCCAAGCTTCGATTTGTTCAGGAGTATAATGTTTAGAGTTAATGATTTTTACAGTATCATAGTATAGACTTAGCACTGCATCAAGGTCATCATTTTTTGCTCTTCTGATAGAAATTTTCATCTAAGTTTTTTAATATTTTCGTATATTTTAAAAATTTATAATTAAAATAAGGAAAAACAATGAAAAAATATATACTTTTTTTAATAATCTGCTCATTTTTATATACGATTAATACTTCAGCGCAAGTTGGAAAACAACAAACATTATTCGTCAAAACCAATTATAATCAAGATGGGACAGTGACCCTTAGTTGGCCTAAGGATGATTCTTTCGAAGGAGTTTATTATATATTTGAGAATAGAGCAAAGTTCAAACAAGATTACAAATATATTGGGAATGTTAGTGCCCCAGCTTTTGAATGGACAGACCAAAGCTATACTAATGGTCAGATAAAAGAGTATAAGATTGAAAAGAAAAACTCAAGTAATCAAACAGTCTCCTATGACTTTATAACTGTTGGTAATGAGGTTAATAGATATGGACTTTCTGGAAGTATATTGATACTTGTTGATGACACTCATTTTGATTCCCTCTCAACTGAGTTAGATATTTTAGTCAATGATTTGGAGGGGGAAAGTTGGGAGGTAACTGTTATGCCTGTCTCAAGAGAAATGACCCCACCTCAAATTAAAGATTTGATAAAAGTGACTAATGAAACTAGCAAATTTATGCTAACAACACTGTATCTAATCGGTCACGTACCAGTTCCTTATAGTGGACATTTTAGCACTACAGGTGATTGGTATCCACCAGATGGTCACACAGAGGGTTCTGGAAATCATACTGGTGCTTGGCCAGCTGACCTATATTATGCTGATTTGGATGGGGTTTGGACTGATGCGACCGTGAATTACGAAGCAAGTGCTCAAGAAAGAAATAACAACAGACCTGGTGATGGTAAATTTGACCAAACGAGATTAGTAAGCGATATTGATTTGGAAATTGGTAGAGTTGATTTCTATGATATGCCGGCATTCGCAGAAGATGAACTTACATTACTTAAAAACTATTTGAACAGAGCGCATCTTTGGAGAACAGGACAGCTAGAAACTATTGATAGGGGATTAATAGATGATAATTTCAAAGGGTATATAATTGGTAATACTGGTTATAAAGCTATGGGTGCATTGATAGGAACTGATTCATTATTCGAAGATAGAGACTATTTGAATGAGCTTAAAACAGGTCAATATATACTTAGTTTCGGAATGGGAGGAGGATCTTACAGTAGTTGTGGTGGAATTGGAAAGACAGCAGATTTCGCGGCAGATAATATCAATACTATATTTACTGGGATTGCCGGTAGTTACTTTGGTGATTGGGATTCCAAAAATAATTTATTAAGAGCTGCTCTTGCTTCTGGTGCATTAGCTAGTTTTTGGGGCGGAATTCCTAACTGGTACTTACACCCAATGTCAGTTGGAGAATCTATCGGTTATTGCGCTAGATACTCAATGAACGCCTCTTATGCCTCATTTAATGGTAGTCAGTTATTGATACACGTTGCTCTTATGGGAGACCCAACACTAAGGTTCCGCCCAATTTCTCCATCTGGAGAATTGCGACTAACTAACTCGGTTGATGGTATTCTATTAGAATGGGATGAAGTAAATGGTGATATTGATGGTTATAATCTATATAGATTAAATAACGAAACTCTAGAAACAGTAAAAGTTAATGATGAAATTTTAACTGAAACATCATATCTTGATTTGGAGTGTCCAACTGGTCAGTTCTACTATCAACTAAGAACAGCAAAAAAGGTATCAACAGCTTCAGCAAACTATTACGCCCTGGGAGTTGGTTCTGCAAGCGAGCCAATTGATTTCATCACTTCTGTTGCTTACAACATAAACGATGGTTTTGGAATAGCACCTAATCCATCTTCAGGTCATTTCAGATTACAGTTACCACAAGATATTGTAAATGTCAACAAATTAGTAATTCAAGATATGACTGGAAGAAATTTACTAGAACTAGATGGTAATTTCACATCAGAAAGTACGATTAATACTGGCTTACCTATGGGGACTTATATGCTTTTAGCTAATACTAACAAAGGTCAATTCGTAGAGAAGATACAGGTAGTTAGATAAAGAAATATATTCATTCTTCAAATGCCTCCTTTCTCATTGGAGGCTTTGAATATTTTAAAGTCGTATTCAATCTGTCTCTACTTTCTTTAATTTGTTGCCCCTAAAAATCATATCCTAAAGAGAACAAATACTGTGGAGTTGACCAATTGTCATAAGACTTAGCCCATGCTATATCTACTTTGACTGGTAATCCTAGGAAATAACTTCTAATACCTATACCTGATGAAATTAGTAAATCATCATATTCTTTTTGGAATGTAAGTGGATTTACTATTCTTGTTGCATTGAAAGTATCATCCCAAGCAGCACCGACATCTAAGAAAACTGACCCCATAACCCCTTGTATTAATATAGGCAACGGCCCTGCAACTAATGCTGTAAGTAGTGGGAATCTGAATTCGGCATTTGTAACGAAGTATTTGTTACCACCTTTTTCTGCTATAGAAAAACCACGAATAGGGTATTTGAAGTTCATAAATGCAAAATCTTCGGGGTCTTCAAATGGAAGAGTGTTGTTCGTAAATGATCTGTTCAACCAATTGTCTGTACCACCTAGATAAAATGACTGAGCATTGGTCCCAAAACTAGCACCACCAGTGAATTTGAATGCAAATCCCATATAATCACTTATTGGGTGGTATGATCTGATATCAGTTTCGAAAGTATAGAAATTCAACCCATCATCAAATAATTTTGGACTCATTAGAGCTTTGAAATTATATCTAGTACCCTCACTGGGACCATATAATCCAAATAGTACATCGTCGTGGACATATTTGAATTCTGGAACAACTAGTGTACGAGTCACTTCAGGTATTCCTACAAGTCCAATCTCTGCTTTTGAGAGATTGTAAAATGTCATATTGAACTCAGCTCTGTTGAACAAGTCAAATGGGTATTGTGATGAAATAGCTGCTCCGTAACTTCTAAATCTTTCTAGTGAACCAAAAGAACGGGCAGCAAATCCGGCATACTGAAAAGCAGAAAACTGATAATCAACAATACCTGTTAAATAACTATAAGCTCCGAAGAAATTACTATTCCTCAAATCAATTAGGAAGTTCGCTGAGAAATAGAGCTGGTGATTTCCCAATTCATCACTAAATAACATCTGGGTACTACCTTGAGGCCCAAAAAATGTACTATAACCAGGATTAGCCAAAATCAAATCTGGGGTAAACTTGATTACATAGTCTTTAACTCTGAAATATCTGCTAATAGTCGTGTCTTTAGATTCAGCTATATTCTGAACCTTGTCATTCGGTTTTACTAATTCTTGATTCTCAAAATCAATGTTAAAATCACCATAACTAATCAGTTTATCGTCTTCATCTTCTAATAATGTATCTTTTTCAATATTCGCAATTGCTTTTATTAGACTGTCCCTTTTGAATATTGATTGCTTATATTGAGTAAGCGGTAGTTCTTCCATCTCTAATTTTCTATCGAACGGATAGTCAATTTCAAAAATGTCATATCCTCCGTCTATCTGAGTGCCGAAAAGAACTTTGCTGTCATCAGGTGCTAATGATATTTGTGTTATTTCTTGTAAAGAATTAGTCAAAGGACGTGTTGATTTAGTTGTCAGATTCATCTCATATAAGTTGCCGATACCATTTTTATCTGAGACATAAAGCAATTTACTTTCGTCAGAAGATATAGCTATAGATGTTTTATTGTTTTGTATATCGTAAGTTAATCGCTCACAAACATCATTTCCAATTTCAATTTTATAAACTTCAGTTCCACCATAATTGAAATCCCACATATCTAATTTGACTGAGCTGACACGGGCATTGGTCTTATCACCTCTATCAGAGATAAAATAGATACTCTTCGAGTCCGGCGACCACTTAGGTGCTTCATCACTGAATACATCATCCGTGACTTTCGTTAATTCCTTAGAGTCAAATCGATACATATACAAATCACTTTGCTCTTTATCCGAACCAACAAAGATTAATTTCTCACCATCGGGGGACCACTGAACAGATTGAATTGATTTTATACCCCATGTTAATTTTTCATAGGCGCCTGTCTCTACATCAGTTATAAATACAGCGTCTTGTCCACCAGCTTTCGCCGAAATTGCAAGCTTAGTGCCCTCTGGATTCCAAGAAATACCTGGTGCAAGCATATTTAGATCTTCGAAATCTTGTCTTCTGAAACTTGAAGTCAGTGTTCTTATTTCTTTATTTTTCTTCAAATCATCCATTACAGCAATTACGAAAACACCGTTATCCTCAGAGATAAATGCCATCTTTTTTCCATTCGGTGAAATAGAAGGTCCAGAATTATAAAAGTTCCTAAGTTTTTTCCTATCTGTAATCCGATTAGAAATCTCTGGTAAAGATTTGAATATACTCAAATCAGGCCAATAGATTCTCTTTATATCTCGTTCCCACATTTCATTGAATTCTTCCAAACTCATATCAAAACTACTTTTGAACGCAATCTCTAGATTCTTATGTATATATAGTCTATTAATGAAATCAGCAACTTTTTCTTCCCCATATTTATCGGCTATGTACCAATAAAATGTTTGACCTACTCTATATTGAGCGTAACCACTAATTCTTTGTAACTCTGGCAAATCCTCACTCATAGTTACATCACGCATGAACATATCAGTTTTAGTATCCATTCCGTCATTACTTAGATACTCACACAGACCTTCATTTAACCAGCCTGGTAAAAAATACCCTCTGTTCTGGATAGAAGATTGCAAAGTACCACCGTGGAATAAGTCGTTGACTACTCCGTGAACAAGTTCGTGATGGATAACGTGACGAAATTGAGCATAAGAACCTTGGAATGGTACAACAACCCTGTTTTTAAATAGTTGAGTTACACCACCTACATTTTCAGATAAGAAAGAGTTGATTATATTATTTTGTTGGAATTGGTTGTGAGAGTTAAATACTATGAAAGTAATCCTTCTTTTTAGGTCATATTTTAGGTTCTCTTCTATAGAAATAAGTGCTCTTTCTGCCTCGACAGCAGTGAATTTGGCTAAGTACTCTCCACCTTGGTGGAAGTAAATGTCAAAATGTTTTGTCTCTATATATTTCCAATCAAACTCTTGATATTGTACTCTGTTTTTCCCAAACTGGGAGTAAAGAGAGTTGGCAGCAAAGATAAGAATAGCTATAAAAATAATACTTTTTAGGAATCTCATATTCAGTTTTTTTGTGTTCATTTATAAAGTAGACGAAAAATGTCCGCAAACCTTTTCTATATAAAACGAAATATACCTAATTGGTTACAATTAAGCATCAGAAAAAGAAAAAAGATCCAATTATTATGTTATATTTGTCTACAAAATTCTTAAAATTTAGATATGTAAGAGATTTATTTTGAGTTCAATAAAGATTCTAATTACGATATTAATAGTGCCATTTATTCTATTTTCAAAGGAAGAAGAAAATTCTTTCAAGACAAAAAGGATGGCATCTTCTCAGGTTTCTAAATTTCAGAATATTATAGACTCAAGTATTGTTAATAAAACAAGTTTAGATGTTAGTCTGATATTTGAACAGCCTGCTTTTAATGAAAGGATAATTCATTTGGGAGAATCTCTTTTTGATAAAGCTCAAATATGTGTCGATTTAAAAAGTATAGTTCTTAAGTATGGATATAGCCTAATAGTACTTAACGAGGACAATATTGAATTAAAAGCTAGGTCAAATTTCGATTGTATATCGGAGTTAACTTCAATTAACTACACTACAAATAGAGAATATGAAGAATTATCCGACGGAGAGTTCAAAATAAAGTATATCAAAAAAGATGTTAGTCATCAGACCAGCTTGGGTGAGTTAATAGTACATATTAAACAACAGAAATGTGACGATACAGGAACAAATCCTATAACACTTAAGCGAAATGAAGGGAATCTAGTAATATCGAATATTGATAACATACAATTTTTCGAATTTGATATTAATCAAGATGGTAAAAATGAACTTTATATACTTTCTTATGCCAGTTGTGAAGGATACTTAAAAATAATTAAAATTCAAGAGCAATTATAAAAGAGAATTTATTTATCATCAAAAATCCAGCAACAACTGACGACTCTCATTCTTATTAATATTCAGATTAGACAATTGCACTCCCAAAAGTCTAACAGGTTCATCTGGGAAATTCGGCATTCGCAATAGTTCGTAGATAGCGTTATACATCTCGGGAGTGGTAGATATATACTCATCCATAGTCTTGCTTCTTGTGTTTACTACGAAGTTGTGATACTTTATCTTTAGAGTTATGGTCTTCCCGGCTATATTCTTTTTCTCAAGCAATTCGGCTAGTTTTTCTATTATGCCGTGGAGCTTATCTAACATTTCATTTGGGTCATCAATATTCTCGTTAAATGTACGCTCTTTGCCAACTGACTTACGTAGGCGTTTTGGTATTACTGGGCTATTGTGGGCAAAAGTTACTTGATTGTAAAGATATACTCCCGTTTTTCCGAATTCCAAAGCCATGTTAATCTTGCCTTTTTTCAATATATCTTCACCCTTGTATATACCAGCTTTGTTTAGCTTTTGCTTGTTCACATTACCCACCCCAGGGATTTTCTCAACAGCTAATTGCCTTACAAATAGATCAGCTTTATTAGGATGGATAACATAATAACCATCGGGTTTATTACAGTCAGAAGCCACTTTTGCGAGGAATTTCGTAAACGAAATACCAGCCGAAGCGGTAAGGTTCACTTCTTTTTTTATTTTCCTCCGAATTTCTATGGCTACTTCTTTGGCAGTTACTTCATCAGGTTTGTAGTCAGTTATATCTATATAAGCTTCATCTATAGAAACTTGCTCAATTAGCTCGGTGTACTGACGGAGTATTTTCATAACCTTGTTCGAGGCCTCTTTGTAAGCATTGTAATGCCCATTGACGAATATCAGATGAGGGCAAAGTTTGAGTGCTTGGTGCGATGGCATAGCTGAGCGAACACCAAACTTACGGGCTTCGTAGCTAGCCGCGGCTACAACTCCGCGGTGCATACCACCTACAGCTATGGGTTTACCTCTGAGTGCTGGATTATCTCTTTGCTCTACAGATGCAAAGAATGCATCCATATCTATATGGATTATCCTTTTGTACTTATTCATAATTTGTAATGATTTTTATATTGAAGAGAGGTGGACTTCAATAAGACAAATATCTAAAAGATATCTGTTTTCTACAAATGGAAGTTGTTAATTGAACCTAGAAAGATAAAATAGTGAGTTAAATCTAATTATTATTAAATGATCAAAATCAAGAGTATCAGAACCTTTTGTATGGTATATACTTTCATATTTATAAGTGTTGATATCTATAATCGTACATTTATCACATACTTCGTATCTTATGTAAATAGTATCCGTACATTAGCATTGAAAACTATGCTAAATTTTTTCTAATTTTGCGTATTGCAATAATATAAAACACGAGCAAACAAATGTGCGGAATCGTAGGTTACATAGGTAAGCAAAAAGCATCTCATATATTACTAAATGGTCTGAAACGTATGGAGTACAGAGGATATGACTCTGCTGGATGGGCTATGATAGAGAATGAAAAACTAAATCTATTAAAGAATATTGGAAAGGTAGCTCATTTAGATAGGTTGACACCACATGATATGATAAATGCTACTGTCGGTATAGCTCACACTAGATGGGCCACTCACGGTTTCCCTAATCACCTTAATGCTCATCCACACATGGACAATTCAGAGAATATTGCCGTAGTTCATAATGGGATTATAGAAAATTATACAGCATTGAAAACTAAATTGCAAAAAGACGGTTACTACTTTAATTCTGATACGGATACAGAAGTACTAGCTGTATTTATAGGTGCTATTTACGAAAAAGTACAAGATTTAGAAAAAGCTGTTAGGATAGCACTATCAGAGATTGACGGTACTTTTGGAATTGCTGTTTTATCATCTTATGAACCAGAGAAAATTATATGTGCTCGTCATGGTAGCCCTATGGTTTTGGGTATAGGTGATAATGAATATATAGTAGCTTCTGATGCTGCCGCTATTATACAACATACGAACCAAGTGGTGTATCTAAACGATAAAGAAATGGCAATAATTACACGAGATGGTTTCGTAACTAAAACAATAGATAATGAGAATACAGAGCCAATTATAGAAGAGATTAATTTTGATTTGGCTCAAATAGAGAAAGGTGGGTTTGACCACTTTATGCTTAAAGAAATACACGAGCAACCAGAGACAGTATTCAACTCATTCAGAGGACGTTTACTAGCTGACGTTGGAAACGTAAAGTTAGGCGGTTTGAACAATATGATGGACAAGCTTCGTAAAACTAAGCGTATTATCATAACTGCTTGTGGTACTTCGTGGCATGCTGGATTAGTAGGGGAGTATATGATAGAGCAGATGGCACAAATACCAGTTGAGGTTGAGTATGCATCTGAATTTAGATATCGTAACCCTATTATAGGTCCTGATGATGTTGTGTTCGCTATTTCGCAATCTGGAGAAACGCTAGATACTTTAGCTGCAATCAAGGAAGCTCGCCAAAAGGGAGCTACTGTAATCGGGATTGTGAACGTAGTAGGTTCTACTATAGCAAGAGAAACAGAAGCTGGTGTTTATATTCACGCTGGCCCAGAGATTGGTGTAGCCTCTACAAAGGCATTTACATCGCAGATAACTGTACTTTCTCTTATTGCTCTACTCTTGGGTAGAATGAGGAATTTATCTCAACCAGAAGGTCAAGCAATAGCAGAAGCTATAATGGAGTTACCTGATAAAATACGCCAAGTACTTGCTACTGAAAAAGAAATAAAAGCGATTGCTGAGAAATATTACGAAAACAAAAATTTCCTTTATCTAGGTCGTGGATTCAATTATCCATTAGCACTAGAAGGAGCATTGAAGCTAAAAGAAATATCATATATACACGCAGAAGGTTACCCCGCTGCTGAAATGAAACACGGTCCAATAGCTCTAATAGATGAGAATATGCCTGTTGTATTCATAGCTACTAAGGATACGATTTACGATAAGGTATTTTCGAATATAGAGGAAGTGAAGGCACGTAAAGGTAAGATAATAGCTATCGCTACAGAAGGTGATGAACGAATAAAAAAAGTTGCTGACCACGTTATATACGTACCAGAGGTTATGCCTATGCTTAACCCTATATTGTCGGCAGTACCTTTACAACTTCTTGCATATCATATAGCTCTTAAGTTAGAGTGTGATGTTGATCAACCTCGTAATTTGGCTAAGTCTGTTACGGTTGAGTAACTTAGGTTAAAAAAATCGAATAAATAGAAAAGGCAAGAATTAATTCTTGCCTTTTTTGATTTATACTTGTGGCTCAATCTATAATAACAGTAAAAATATTTCTTCCTAAACTCTACCACTTAGATGATTATAATCTGAAAGTAGTGTTGTTAGAAATTCAACAGGCGACAAATCACTATTAATATTTAATTTCTTAAGATATATATTCTTTAGCTTATTTGTAGCATCTATTAGTTGGTATGTAAGCTGATCAGTATTGTTTTTGGCTAATACTTCTCTTATTATATTTGCATCATTATCTGTTAAATATCTTGCTTGAGAGAAAACAGGAACATAATTACCGTCAGTATTTATGTAAATAGTATCTTCCAATTTTAATTCTTTCTCTAGTTTTACGACTGATGTTTTCCCAATCATATCTCCAATACGCTGTGATTTTTTTGATACTAGTATAGTTATTAGTGCTACTACACCACTAGTGAGAGTTATCTCAAATAAACCTAATAGCCAACGCGAAAAATAATCAATAACTGATGGTCTTGAACCATCTACTTTAATAACTTTTATTTTTCTTGCTTTTTTACCAATACTTTGACCATCTAAAAATAACTCACATAGGAAGTGATAGAAAATAAAGGGAATGTAAACTCCAACAAGAATCCAAAGGGGAGGGTAAGTATCTTTAATTGTAAATGCTATAATTATCAAATACGTAAATAAGACAAGTATATCTATTATATGAGCTAAAATCCTATCACCTACTCCAGCTATTTTATATTCTATATCTATATTCTGTGTGGTTTCTATATTTAAGCGTTCGAATGAATTATCCATAATCTTATGATTTTAGTAGAAAATTTTCATAAAAGTATTATCTTTACCAATACAAAGGTATCAATAAAAATTAAATTATAGCAAATTGATTAATGAAAGAAGTTCAGTTTCTAAATAATAATTCAGAGAAATGGAAAAAATTTGAATCTCAATTATCTCGCAAATCTGACCCAAAGAGCGATGAGAATTCTGATACTTTCATTGAAATCCTTGACGATTTATCTTACGCTAAAACATATTACCCGAGAGGGAAAACTCATCATTACTTAAATTCAATATCTGCAAGAGTACAACAAAAAATATATAAGAACAATAAGGAAACATGGAAGGGAATAGTAGAATTTTGGAAACGAGATTTGCCATTAATCTATTCTTCTGTCCAGAAAGAATTATTAATTTCACTTTTGATTATGATCTTTGGAGTTGGGATTGGATTTATTTCATCATTGAATGATGATACTTTCGTTCGACTAATTCTTGGTGATGGCTATGTTAATATGACCGAAAATTTTATTGAAGAAGGAAATCCTATGGCTGTTTACGAGAAGAGCAGACAAAGTGATATGTTCTTCGGTATTACTTTCAATAATATTATGGTTTCATTCTATGCATTCATTTTAGGCATCTTATTCTCCATAGGTACAGCTTATATTATATTTTCAAATGCTATTATGTTGGGAGCATTTCACGCATTTTTCTTCCAGAAGGGAATGTTTTGGGAGACTTTTCTCACTATATGGATTCATGGCTCGCTTGAAATATCAGCGATAGTAATCGCTGGTGCAGCTGGCTTTGTACTCAGCAGATCATTCATGTTCCCAAGGACTTACAGTAGAAAAGAGGCATTCGTATCAGGTGGTAAGAAAGGAATAAGGATGATATCTGGATTAATTCCCTTATTTATAATGGCCGGATTTTTAGAATCGTTTGTTACCCGTTATCACGAGATGAGTATAATAATTAAATTAATAATAATAATAAGTTCTTTGTCTTACATAGCTTGGTTTTTTGTGATAAATCCTAGAAAAGTTAAGTCAAGAATAGATGTACAAGAACATATAGAATTTAATAACTTAATATAGGACTAAACGAATATGGAAAATTTCGGAAGAATTAATTTCAAGCAAGAGAGAGATTTCTCTAGCTTACTGAATGCTACATTCGAATTTCTAAAGCAAGAATTCAAACCATTGTTCAAACTTTTGATAATTAGATTAGCCCCTCTAATGTTGTTGGCTGGAATATTATCGGCATTAAGTACAGATAATATTACATCTAATAACTCAAACCCTTTTGCCATTTTCTCTATCTATTACTTTGGGCAAATGATTATAACATTTTTCTTGTTTCTTTATATGCAATCTTTGGTTCTACATTATATAAAGCATTATAATTCGAATTCGATGGAACCGAGAGAAGAATATGTAAATAGCAAAGCAATGTCAAGAGTATTTGATCTCTTTAAAACAAATCTCCTCTACGGAATATTAGTTGCAATTTCGTCAATATTTTTCGTTATTCCAGGTATATATGTCTTTGTTATTTTCTCTTTAGTCTATGTTATTAAAATTCTTAATGATGAAGACACTCCTGTTTTCAAAAAATCATCTGATTTGATAAAAGATCATTGGTGGGAGACATTCTTTGGTCTTATAGTTATAGTTATAGTATATTATCTTATTTCTTTGGTTTTCGCACTTCCTAGTCTTATAATTTACTTTACTGATTTATTTACAGGTGCTTCAGATACTATTGTAGCAACCACAAATAATTTAGTATTGGATATAATTATGAATGTAATTGCTTCTATTGGATTCTTGTCACTATCAATAATGTATATTTATCTTGCTTTTAATTATTACAGTTTGATGGAACAAAAAGAAGCTACAGGATTGTTGGATCAGATTGACCAAATGGAGCAAGATCTTTCTGAGGATAATGCCTAAAGTTCTATTATATATACTATTATTCTCTTTTTCAATTCATTTATATTGTGAAGAAGATACAAGCTCGATTGATTCGGTAGAGATAATTTATCTTGATACATCTGATATTGTGATTGTCTCTGCAATGACGGTAATGTATGATTCAACCGAAGTTGAAGTTTTACCAATTCCAAAAGTAAAAATTGATTCACTTCGAGCTTCAGGTGATTATATATATCTAACTGCTGAGGAAAGAGAAAAATTGGGATTATGGGATTGGTTGAAGATGAAGTTTCTTCAATGGTACTATAACCTATTCAACTCGTTGGGAGAGTTTGGATTAATAGAATTGATAGTGTATATATTTGGTGCGATTATTCTTGGGTTTATTATTTACAAAATAGCAAATCATGGACTTAGTTTTGGATTTGTTAGCTCTGGTGAACAGCGCTCAGAAGGGGATTTAGTCGTTTCAATTAAGAAAGATGAATTTGATAAATTGATAGAGACAGCTAGGAGTAGTGGTAACCGAAATGAAATTATTCGACTTTCTTTTTTGAGAATAATATCAGATCTCAACAATAAGAACATCATAAAATATACTGAAGATAAAACCAATAGGGACTACTACTACGAAATAAGCGATGAGAATATAAAGTCTCAGTTCAAAAAAGTATCTAATATATTTGATTTTACATTCTACGGTGAATTTGAAATATCCGAATCTCACTTGAGTCAATTTGAACCACTATTCCAAAAATTGCATAACTCCCTTTTAAACGGAGCTAGCAAGTGAAAAAGAATAGAAATTTATTAGTTTTTTTATTTATTCTCCTTGTTATATTTTTGATAGAAGTATCTAATAGAGATATGACTGATTGGAATGCTACTTTTAACAAAGAAGATAAAATCCCTTTTGGTACGAAGGTATTAGATGAACTTTTACCAGAGCTATTCAGCTCTAGTAATATTACTTATAATGACTTAAGTCTCTATGAGTCGCTTGATACTAATAAAACTAATCAAACATTAATTATTGCTTATGATAACTTGTTCGGTCGAGCTAAAGTAAATATTGACTTTAAAAGTTTGGAAAGACTTATAGCTTGGGTAAACAAAGGTAATACAGCCTTTCTTAATATATGTGGACTAGCAGAATTTGATACTCTAAATTTGGGTATTAGCACAACTTATGTCTTTAATAATTCAGATGATAAACAAATAGATTTTTATAATGAAAAACTTAAGTTTAATAAGGATTTGAAATTAGATAGGGGTTCATATTCATCTTATTTTACAAATATGGACACGAATAATGTTGTTCTAATTGCCCATTATGATAATCAAGCCCGATTTATCAAGCAGAAAATAGGTAAAGGCAATATATACATATCGACAATTCCCTATGTGTTTTCGAATTACAATTTGCTTTATGGAAGTCCTGAGTTAGCAATTAAGATGTTATCTTATTTACCGAAGGATAATGATATTATAATAGATGAATATTACAAAATAGGTGCTAAAAAATCAAGTCACAAGTTACGTTATATACTATCACAAAAGTCACTTAGATGGGGTTATTATACTCTCTTAATGACAGTTTTCTTTGCAATTGTAATCAATCTAAAAAGAAAGCAGAAAGTCATTCCGGTAATAAGAAAGAAGCAAAACTCTTCGCTAGAATTTATAAAAACTATTAGTAACCTTTACTTAGAAGAAAATGATAATAAGTTCATAGCAGACAAGAAAATTAAGCATTTTAGAAATTATCTAAGACAAAAATTAAATCTAAAAGCCAATTCTTATGAAATAGATATAATGGAATATATAGCTAAAAGAACCGGTGTTAGTGTTGAGCTATTAGAAGAAATATTCAGACGAATAAGAGCTGTAGAAATAACAAATGATGTAAGTTTTCAGCAATTAGAACAACTAAATTCATGTATTGATAAATTTTATTTGAAGGTAAGAAATGGAAAATGAGAATATGGAATTTCAATCTAGAGTTGATTTGACTAAGATACAATCGAAAGTCGAGTTAATAAAAAAAGAAATATCAAAATCGCTAATAGGTCAAGAACAGATGGTAGAGCTAATACTCACTGCTATACTAACTTGTGGCCACGTACTTATAGAAGGAGTACCCGGAGTAGCCAAAACTTTGACTGCTAAATTGATATCAAAAGCAATCAATGCTGATTATGGTAGGATTCAGTTCACTCCTGATCTAATGCCTTCGGATATTTTGGGGACATCTATTTATAATCCAAAATTAGGTGAATTTGAGTTCAAAAAAGGCCCCATATTCAAGAATTTGGTACTTATTGACGAGATTAATCGTGCACCCGCTAAAACTCAATCAGCACTTTTCGAAGTTATGGAAGAGCAGCAAATCTCAATGGACGGAGTGAAATACACTTTTGCTCCACCTTTCTTTGTTATGGCAACTCAAAATCCTGTAGAACACGAAGGTACTTACAGATTACCAGAAGCACAGTTGGATAGATTCCTCTTCAAGATAAATGTCAATTATCCAACTATGGAAAATGAATTGAATATACTGAAAAATAAGTCAACTAATAAGTTTGTTAATCCAATGACTTCAATAAATCAGGTAATCAGTTCACAAGAAATAGAGGAGTTCAAGGCATTATTAGACGATGTAGTAGTCGATGAAGTTATATATAAATATATAGTTGAGATTATTCAATTATCTAGAGATTTTCATTCTGTGTATTTAGGAGCTTCTCCCAGAGCGGGGATTATGCTACTCCGTTCAGCAAAGGCATTTGCAATACTCAATGGACGTGATTTTGTAACTCCAGAAGATATACAAACTCTTTGCGTTCCTTTACTTTCGCATAGATTAATACTTACTCCTGAGAAAGAGATGGA
>JAUHXN010000309.1 GCA_030426865.1 bacterium
CAGTTGGCAAGAACCCACGAAAGGTTGTGGGGTATTGATAATTGAATCGTAGTAGAGACGTAATGCTTAAGTCTCTATAAAAACACAGCCTCTCAGAGCGGGATGAGATGGAGCGCCTGTGCTGAGCGGATCCTAAGTATAGAGTCCAGAAATGTTAAAATCTGAAAATCAGGAGAAAATCACTATATTGGAATATGAAACCCCTTATTTTAATAATATTTTCTTTTTTTGGAATAATTAGTTCAGCTAAAGCTGATACCATTTCCTATTCCCATATTTATTATAACGAAACCAAAATCAAAGAATTAAGTGAATTTTCGCAAAGTGAAATTATTCTTAAAGAAGCAGATATTCGTGTCGAAGATTCATTGGGTATTAAACATTATAGTTGTGCTGTTTGCCACCATTGCGAAACTTTTATAACAATTGAAAATGGAACTAACTATTTTATTAAAAGTGAAAAGAACATAGATGATAGAGGACTAATTAGAATTTCTGTTTATAATTTATTAAAATACCATCGAATAAATAAAAATGAATATTATGATGTCTGGTTTTATAAAATAACATCTAATAGTCAAGCTAGAAGATGGAGAATCTTTAAAATTAAAATTGAATAAGCGAATTATAAAACCATACCCCATATTAACAATATTACTACAATCTACAATAACACTAATTGTGACATTTTGCATTTATATGTTTTTGGCTTTGCTTGATAGTGACTTTGGTTTTGATGGGCTTTTCGGACTGATTTTTTTTCAACCAATTATAGCAGTTGTAGTTTCTGGTTTAACGATTTTACTTTGCCTAATAGTTGGACTTCCGATTAGAATTAACGAAAAGTTAAACTATTGGTGGATTTCAAATTTTTATATTTCAATTTTAGGAGCAATGTTTGGTTTGTCTCTATTGTTATTAGCGATACTCCCTCAATTCCATGAAACTGTAACAGCTACTATTGATGGTCAAGAGACATTGAAACAGATCCCGAATCTTACTCTTATATTAGTAGGTTGGTTCTTGACGGCTTTCTCATTGCTTCATATATTTCCACCGCATTGGTTGAATAAACAGATAAAAAATCTTTTTCAAAAAAATTAGAAAAGTGTTTTTTCTAAATAGAAGAATTCTATATTCTAAACATAGCTGAAATGAAGAGTATAGGAGTTAGAGCCGTATAATCTGGATTCTTCACTTCGCTACGCTCCATTCAGAATGACGCATATATTCGTCACTCAGAGCGGGATGAGATGGAGCGAAGAGTCGAAGTTTTTTTATATTAGTAAAATGAAAACACTAATTCTTCTATTATTTATAAGTTTAGAAATGTATTCTCAATCAGAATATAGATTACCTTTACATAAAGACAATGCTGCCATGGTCTCTTTACAATACGATTTTGCAGAAATTGAAAAAGAAATTACTAACCTTGAGAGAGTAGAGTTTTTAAAAGAGTTGATGATTCAAATTGACACGAATAGTGTTTACTATATAACTGGATACGAAGATTATTCTGAATTTCTAAAAAATAGTGATGCTTATGCTGACTCCTTACCCTATGAAATGAAAAAGAATATTCACCTATTAAGTACTAATCAAGACTCTGTAAACTTTTTTATTTATGATAGACTTAACTTTGATTGGGATTATCAAAGTATTTTTTTGATGACAAAAAAACCAACTGGCTGGAAAGTTCAAAATATACCAGGCTTTATTATTGTTAATGTTCATTGGGATAATGAAACAATAACTGGATACGATACATATTCTTGGGCGTGTTGTGATAATCCCTATGATTATTATTATTCAGTAGAACAAGGCAAAGATTCAATTTTTGTCAAAGCTATGACTGCATTTTCAAGATATTCAGAGTTCCCTGATGAAGTAGTTATTGATGAAGACAAAAGAGTTGAGATGAAATCTGATAGTTTAAAATTTTATTCATTAAGAGAAGGAAAACTTAGTGAGGTCTTTATTTTGAAAAGTAAGTATGAAGGTGATTATATATCAGAAGCCTCAATTAATGGCCAAGAAATAGTATTTGTTAGGTTTAAAGTCGAGGGTCCCAAAACTACATATCGTGAGTTTGACTATTTTATGGGTTGGGTAAAGAAAGAAGAAGTGAATTATATTTGGTAATATGAAATCATACTTTATGAGAACACTTTAATAATTCTTCATTCGGTGGTGACAAAGTTATAAAAGTATGATAATACGAAGACAGGAATCAATAATTATTGTGTAAATAGTATGGGTATAGGAAGAAGAGAATTTTTAAAGCTTTCTGGAATTGCACTCGCTGGATTAAATACTAATTCTATACAAGCAGTAGTGACTAATGAGGATGTGTATGTAAACAAAAAACTAGGTATTATGTTTTACAAACCAAATAACTGGGGTTTTGTTTCAGTTAAAGACTTTGGTGAATTAAAGGACAAACAAATACTTGCTAATAGATCGGAAGAAATAAAAAATGAAATTTGGAATGACCTAGGTGAACCAATTTGTATTATAACAAAATATTATAAAGAAAGTCCAGAGAACAAAGGGGTATTCTCGCCAACAATAACACTAAACATTACACCTAAAAAGGAATTAGAATCTCTTGGTTATGATAGCTTTGAAGAATTAATAGCATTATCAGAATTGGGTACTAGTTTAATCTTAAAAGATTTTACTGTTGTAAAGAGTTATGCCCCTTACCAAATTTCAGGGACGACTTTCTATGAATATGATGCTTATTATATGTTTGAACACTATGAAATTTCAGAGCCATTGAAAGTAGAATTAAAAGTTCTTAAAGCAGAACACAATGATTTTTATTATGATTTTAATTTTCACCAATCTTTTGCTCAGAACCAAATTGCCACATCTGAATTTGAAGAATTTAAAAAAACAATAAAATTGATTTAACCACAATGGACATAATCTCACATACATTAACTGGGGTAGCAGTAGGTACTGTATTCGCTACAATATCTAATGATGATTGGAAACGAAAATGTAGTATCATATTTGCCGGTGGCATAGGCGGAGCTTTACCTGATATAGACGCTATATCTATGTGGTCTAGGTTCGATTCAACTATTGGTGCATTTTTGGGCTTAGAGCATTCTGGAAGGGAAATCTATGCTGGAAAGTTTTGGTACTCACATCATGCAGCTTTGCACTCTATTTTGGCCCCTATTATTATAATACTGCTTGCCGTTATTATTTCTTCTGTTGTCCGAAAAAGGTTTAATATGGTTGACATTCGCAATCATTTCAACATTAAGAAATTCTCACTTCTGGCTTTCTTTTTTGGGTTCTTGTTACACCTTTTCGAAGATATGCCGACGCCTGCAAGTGT
>JAUHXN010000310.1 GCA_030426865.1 bacterium
CGGACATAATCCGTAATGACCCCGACGCATTCAAACTAGCACAACAATTGAGTGGGATGGTGTATGGGTGAGGGTGAAGAATAAATTAGATTATAAATAATAGAGATCTTTTGTAAATTAGGGTATGAATTATTTAATTAATATTTATTTATGACTTTTGATGATATAAAAAGAGATTTTAATTTTCTGATAGATAAATTCGGATATGAATTAGTCAAAGTAGAGCGTTATGATAATAAATCAGAATTTACACTAGTATATTCTAATAGATTAGCTAAAAGACGTATTATGATTGATTACAATGGTAATCCTTCTCCAACTGTGAAAGTATATAGAACAAGTACTCCATATTATAATTTGATTAATAAGTTCAACTTAGGTTTCAGTGAGTATTGGATATCAGAATATATAGAAGAAATCTCTAGTGGCGCATTTTCATATAATGATTTAATTAAGAAATACGAGCCAGACTTTTTCTTGAAAGATTATAATGAACAAGCAAAGATTGTAACTAAACTTTATCAAGAGATACTAGAGACTTACCTAAATGACGTTATTTCTGGGAAAGAATGGGTGAATTGGGAAAGGTTAAGACAATAATTTCTAAATGATAATAGAAGGTAATACGTGAATGGAAATATGAAAAACATAATATACATACACGGTTACAAGGGTGAGAACTCTAGCAAAGGGAAAAAGCTACAAGCGTACTTTGATAGTGAAGAATACAAAGTGCACGTTCCAGTACAAGATCCCGATAGCCCACATAATACTATAGATTCAATAGTAACACTAATCGAAAAACTCGGTGCAGAAAATGTCTTTATAGTAGGTAGTTCTCGTGGTGGTTTCTATGGATTAAGAGTTGTGCAGATTACAAATGTACCTTGTTTACTTATAAACCCCGCTCTAAACTTTAGTCAAACTAATTATGACAATATGCTGAAAGTAGACGGTAAGGAAAGAACCGAAAAAGTTTACAAAGAAATAATTGAGATACGAGGAAAGATTGTGTCTGAGCCAATAAATCAGAATTTGATCAATTTATTTATTAGTAAGAATGATGAAATACTAGACCATAGCGAATTGATGAGATTCATTTCTAATCCAAAATCTATAGAGTTGTTCGAAGATACTCACAAATTTTACGGTTTTGACGCAACTTTACCTAATGTCAAAAAAATAATAGATTCTAGTTTTTAACTTCCCTATCCAAGGATTTACCCAGATAGCTAGATAACAAAATGGAAAAGACTACATAGGTTACAAAAACATAAAACCCAGGTTGTAGGGCTGTGTGATTAGTAGTGATTGCGGTTACAGTCTCTGTGTTCTGATTCAATCCAGCTAATTGGTTGTCCAATATACCTTGGAATGCCACATAAGCCATGAATATAGCTACTACTATTACATCAGCCATTGACCATTTGCCAGATTTGAAAGTCATCCAACGTGCTACAGAGTTAGCTCTGAACTTAGAGCTAATTAGAAAAAGTGACATAGAAACTAGCTTGAAAAAAGGCAATAAAACACTGAATGCCAATATCAATAGGGCAACTATAGTGGAGTCCAATTTGCCAGTACTCATCATAATAGATATTATTTCTAATATACTTTTACTTCTGTAGAAAATAAATTGATTAGAAAATTCTATGTTTTCACCTAATATGAAAAAGTTCATTTCCCTGAACCTAGCGTCTATCTCTATCATAGGCGAAGCTACGCCCGTCAATAAGATAATGGCCCCATAAAGTATAGAAAAGCTAAGCAACACATATTTTAAATCATCATTATTTCTAAATATTACCCATAGGAAAACAAAAACAAACGCAATCGTAATTGCAATTAATGAATGATCTAAAGTTGAGTTATAGAGTTTATCTACTTTTGTAAGAGTAATAGTATTAAACTCGTTCCTATCCTTTGCATCGTATTTCTGTAGATACATATTATAAATATCAACTTTCGTACTGTCATAAGTTGATTCAGCCAATTCATCTAATTTGGATAGAACAAGTTTTTTGAGTCTTTCTTTTCCTTCATCACTCGTAATTCTAGTCATGATAGTATTAGTTAACTCAGGAACCTTTTTTTGAAAATCCTCTACATCGAAAAAGAGATTTACAGCATGTTTCCGTATGAATTTTAAAACAGACCCATCGTCTTCCTGTATTACTCTATCTGTTTTATCAATCACACCTACTAATACTTCATCAATAGCTACTCTTATAAGACTGTCTTGTTCCTTAGTAAGCTTGAAATCTTCTATTTGTTTTACTGCTATCTTCCGTATTTCTGATTCCCAATGGTTAACAGACATTAGCCCAAACATTACATCATTCACTTTGCTTATATCTTCTTTGAGTCTAGCTCTCTCTTGAGATAATGTATAGACCTCCATAGAAACAATAGCAGTAGCCACAACTAGTGCGGACAGAAACAGTGCTAATATAATTTTCTTGATATTGATAGGTTTACCAGTTGTAAATATTACTTTACTAAACTACAGAAAATTTGAATCAAATTATAATGATTAAAATATGTTTTAGGGGAAAGAAGAAAAAAGAAATTTGAAAAATTAACATTGTTCAGTATATTTGCATTGTTAATTATTAAAAAGTGAAAAATATGAATAGAAAAGAAATACAAGAAGAAAGAATGAAGAATTACTTCATTGATGCTACTAAAGAAATAATTACTGGCGAGGGAATAAAAGCACTTAGCGTAAGATCAATAGCAGAGAAGGCGGGATATTCATTCGCTACGCTCTACAATTACTTCAAAGATGTGAAGGATTTGATATTCTATTGTGTTCAAGATTTTTCGCAAGAGTGTAGAGAATATGTAGTTAGTAGAACAGAAAATGAAGAGCGAGGAATTCCAAAAATAAAGAAGATTGTAAAATCTTATGTAGAGTATATGGTACAATACCCAGGTATATTCGACCTATTCTATGTGGAGAAAATAGCTACTGATGGTACTTCGCTTTCTGCGTCTGATATAGTAGTCAAATTCATAGATGAGCTTTGCGAAGAAGAGTTACAATACTGCATTGCTCAGGGTACATTCAGACCGGGTGAAGCAATTGAGATAATGAGCAATATCCGTAATTCGATAATTGGGATACTACTGCTTTATATGAATAGACAACACCCTAAGTCATATTATGACTTCGTAGTTAGCGTAAACCGACAGCTAGACAGAATAATAGATTAACATTGTTCAGTATATTTACAGCTTTATAAACTTATAACTTTGGCTCTGGGTTTTTACAAAATAAACCCCAGCTGTTAGCTTGCTGATGTCTATGTCTTCGCCAGTGTATATAGCGCTCATTACCTGCTTTCCATAC
>JAUHXN010000311.1 GCA_030426865.1 bacterium
AGTAAATACCACATCAGACACATATTTGTTAATGAGTAAGGAAGCACCAAAAAGAATTGCTGAATATAATTCTGATATAAAAATTGCTGTAATTTTAAGAGAGCCTTCTGCAAGAACCTATTCGAACTATCATTTTTCAGTTAATCATGGTTATATAGATAAGTCTGTTTCTTTAATAGAAAGTGAAAAAAATGAAGCAAAATATTTAAGAGAAAATAACATTATTGATCAGAACAATTATGGCAATTTTGAGGGTAGCCTCTATCATAAACATTTAAGTTATTGGCTTAAATACTTAAAAAGAGAACAACTTTTTATCTGTACAACAAATGAATTGAAAAGTAATCCTGCTAATTTATTTAAACGTTATTTTAATTTTTTAGGTATTGATGAAATTGAAATTAGAGAGTTAGCCGCAAAACATAAAGCAGCTGGAGTTAAGAATAAGCAACTTAATAAGTTTTTAGTAAATAGAGATCATTGGTTAAGAAAACTGATAAGAAAACCATTACAAATAGGTGTTTTAAGAAATATTGTATTGAATAGTAATGTGGTAGATAAAATAAAAGAAAGTAATCGACAGGAAATGGCTTACCCTCCGATGACAAATGAAGAAAAAGCTTTTTGTAATAATTACTTTAAAGAGGACTTACAACAATTAAAAGAAGATTTTGGAATCAATTTTAATTAGCAAAAATCATTCTTTTTGTAGAAACTATTTCTCCATCAACAACTAAGCTGTAAGCATATATTCCAACTTTACCATATCCATGATAATAGGTCACTTCGTTAATTTCATTGTTGAGCTGTATAGGTAATTTTTCAATAGTTGTCCCATTCATATCCTGAATTAATATCTCAGCACTTTTATATTCCATTTCAGTATTAGCTTTTACACTTATAATTGTTGCTTCATCAAATGGGTTAGGTCTATTTTGTAATAATTCATATGATTTGGGTTGTTCTTTTAATTCTGCCATACCAGTTGGTAAAACTATCACCTCTCTTGAGAACAAACTTTCTATACCAAAACTATCTACTGATGCAACACTAACAAAGTAGATGCTACTCTGAGGGGGGTAAATAGTATCTATAGTACCGTTTATTGTATATACTGAATCCCAATCATTTGTAGCTGTTCTAATACCAACCCGATATTGATTATATTGTGTTTGGTTGGTTATTGTAATTTCTAGTGCTGGTCCGCTTAAAGCATTAACGCTTAAGTCTGGTGAAAACGGACCTATTGCAGCCATAGCACTACCTATACCATTGGTGATGGAATTTCTTTTTAAGTAGTTAAAATCTACAAAAAAACTATCTATAACTTGATCGTTATCTGTATCAACCCCAAGAATATCATCACTAGTATGCTGTCTGTCAGTATATCCTGGTCCATTAGAAGCATCTCCATGTTCGTTAGCAGATGTGAAACGCATTGCTGGAAATCCTTTTTGCCTAAACGGAATATGATCTCCACCCCTTCCAGTTCGGTCTTCTGCCGACATAATTGTAATGGTCATAGGAACACTAACTATAGGAAGTAATTCTTCTTGATATTGTAGTTTTATAAAACGAGAAAGTTGTTTATTAGGTGAATTAAATCCTCCAGAAGAGAATAAGCGCACTTGCAAACTATCAATATCACCCAATCCAGGACAAGAAGGAGCTGATGAGGTTTGACCGCATATTATTCCACCAATTACATCATTATTAAGAACAGCTTTAATTGGAACATTATTATCTACAGCATATTGGGCAAAAGCATTAGCACCGTAAAGTCCCTGTTCTTCACCAATTGTAGCCATAAATACAATGGTATTTTCAAATGTGTATTTGCTCATTACCCTAGCCAATTCAATAACTAAGGCCGTACCTGTTGCATTATCTTCTATTCCTTCAGCTACACATAAACTATCACAAACTCCTGCACACCTACTATCAATATGTCCTTCAATAATAATTACTTCATGGTTTGTAACATCAGTACCAGGTAATACACCAAAAATATTTTTATGCTGATACATGTTACAAATTTGTTGGTCAAATTGTAAGTAAGAGGTAACTAATCGGTTATCATTATCACTACTTATTTCATTAAATTTACTTAACACCCATTTTCTTGCCGCACCAATGCCTGTAGTTAAAGAAGTAGTATCAGACCCAGTATTTCTATTTTGGAAGGTAGCAAGTTTTAAAATGTAGGATTTTAAAGAATCAGCACTAACACGATTATTTATCCCTTGAATTATGCTATCATGATTATTGATAACATTGCTAGCTGTATAATTAGAAGGTAAATAATTTCCTTGTAGTATTTGACCAGCAGTTGGGTTGGTTGTTATAATATTTGTTTGTGCATTAGTGTAGAAATAACTGAAGAAGCAAAGAGAAAGTAGAAGATGTTTCATAACTAAAAATTTGTTATAAAAATACGAAAAGATAAATAGCTTTAAATCAAAGCCTTAATAAACTAAATGTCTTTCTTTTTTTTCTGGATAAACATCAGCAACAGCAACTAAAATTCCCGTTTCTTCAACACCACCAAAATCAGGGTTTACTGCTGTTCCAAAAGATTTCATAGTTGGAGAAAGTCTCATATAAGAGTTAATTAGAGGAGGAATTTTTTCTCCAAATTGCTTTAAATATTGGTTCAAATATTTGATTCCTTCATCAAAATCTTTTCCAACTAAACCATTTCTTATTTCGGATAGATCACTATCAAACATTAAAGGATGAATTGGAGTTACCATATTGTCATTATCAGGGCAATAAATACTCATAAAATAAAGCAAGGCATTACGCGCCTCATTATTATAATTCGGATACATGGTTACTTTTCCAAAAAAGTACTTCATATGAGGGTGGTTAACTACCAAAGCACCTAAGCCATCCCATAAATTATCTAATGCAAATAAACCCTTTCGAGATTTTCCTGCTTGATAATCTGGATGTATCCAGCTTCTTCCTAATTCTATGGTATATGGTAAATATTCTTTTATGAATTTATCAGAAAAATTAAAATAGTTTCTTGTTGAAAGTTCTAAACTATCCAAAACTGTTGCACAATCAATAAAGCGATAACCACCAGCAATTACCTTATCTTCTCTATCATAAACAATTAACTGATTGTAGCAGTTTTCTGAAGTATCAAAGTCATCAATATCTATTTCTTTTCCAGTACCTCCTCCGGCTTGACTAAAAGTAATTTCCCTTAGTCTTCCAATTTCTTTTATAACATTGGGCGAGTTATGATAATTTACAATGTAAACTTCATTATTCCCTTTGTTAACATTACGCACAAAAGTATTCTCATTGAGTTCTTGCTCAATTAAGTTAATATCAACA